>JANPNG010000317.1:0-7220 GCA_031427355.1 Hylemonella sp. | reverse complement strand
ATCCGCTGAATACTACCATCCCCCTGATGCGCAAAATATCCGTCTACATCATCGCCTTCAACGAGGCTGAAAAGGTCGCTGCCACCATTGAAAGCGCCCAATGGGCTGACGAGATCATTCTGGTGGATTCGTGGAGCACCGACGGCACACCCGAGATCGCAACAAAACTGGGTGCCAAAGTTGTCCAGGTTGATTTCAAAGGTTTTGGCGACCTGCGCAACCAGGCCCTGGCCGCTTGCACCCATGAATGGATTTTCAGCCTGGATGCAGACGAACGCTGCACCCCCGAAGCCGAGCGTGAAATTCGCGAAACCGTCAATGACCCCAAGGCGGCTGACGCCTACTGGATGCCACGGCGCAATTACTTCATGGGCCGCTGGATCCAGCACTCGGGTTGGTACCCCAACTACCGCCAGCCGCAACTGTTTCGCAAAGGCTTCATGTCCTACGACCTCAAGCCCGTACATGAGGGCTATATCCTCAACTCCACCCAGCCCATAGGCCACCTGAAAAATCCGATCTGGCAATTCCCTTTCAAAAACATGGCCGAGGTCATGCACAAGTCGATTCGTTACTCGACACTGGGTGCGGAAAAGATCAAACACAAAAAGCTCTCTATGGGCTCGGCACTGACCCACGGCATCTGGGCTTTTGTGAAGCACTACATCTTCAAACTTGGCTTCCTGGACGGCTGGGCTGGCTTTGTCATCGCGCTGGGTAATTTTGAAGGCACGTTTTATCGGTATGCCAAGGCGGTTGAGATTCAAAAGGGGGCCGACTGGAGGGCACCTGACCAAACGGCGCGACTTCTTTAATTTCATATGTCATCTGCCACGCCCGAATCCCGTCCTGCCTGGAGCTTTCGACTCTTTCTGATTTGCCTAGCCGCCGTGTCGGTGAGTCTTCCGATGGCATGGATCAGTCTGGCGAAAGTGATGCTGATCCTGTCTGGTTTGGGTTACCTGATTAGCGACTACTTCAGCAAACGAAGCGACCCAGCCTTCCAACAACTCTGGACGACCCGAGTTGTTTTGGTCATTCTGATGTCGTTCGCTCTAAGCCTTCTTTGGACGGGCATCAACCTTGAAATCGCATTGTTGACACTCGTCAAACACAGTAAGTTGTTGGAAATTTTGTTGCTAATTTTTCTCATTCGAACGGTACGTGAAGCACGCATCGGGATCACCGTCTTTGCATGTGCTCAAGCGTTTGTCCTGCTTAACTCCTGGCTGCTGGCTGCTGGCATTCCACTGCCATGGGTCCACTCTCAAAGCAATCCAGGTTCGCTCTACGTCGTTTTTGCCGAGAGTTATCTTGACCAGTCCATCATGTTTGCAACTTCAGCCGCCGTGTTCTGGCATCTTCGCGCAGACAAATTATGGCCACGCTGGCTCGCTGGCCTGTTTGCGGCTGCAGCAGTGGCCAATGTTTTTCTGTTGCTACCCGGACGTACCGGCTACGTCATCGCCGTCGCCATGCTTTCGCTGGCTGCCATGTGGGCCACACCCCAGCGACTGCGTCTGCCGATCCTGATCATCACCCCGCTTCTGGTTCTTTTCGGCGCCTACTTCGGCTCCCATCAGGCGCGCGAAGGGATTTCAAGAGCCCTGAATGAAAGCCAAAACTACGCCCAACAACCCGAGACCTCAAGTTCATCAGGCTGGCGACTCAACGCATGGCATCGCTCATTGCAAGCAATGCAAGAACGACCCTGGGTCGGGCATGGCGTTGGCAGTTGGGCCATCACCGTAAAACGCATCGAGGGAAGCACGGCCACTCAAACTTTTGGTGCTGGCAATGCCAGCAACCCACATCAGGAGTATCTGCTTTGGGGTGTGGAGCTGGGCATCGGCGGCACTGTTCTTTTGCTCGCGTTTTTGCTCAGCCTCATGCGCGATGCGCAGCGCTTCTCCATCTCCACCCTGCGGGCCACGGTATCGGTTGTGGTCGCCGTGGCCATTGCATGCCTGTTCAACTCGGCTTTGTATGACGACTTGATGGGAGACTTTTTCTGCATCCTTTTGGGACTCATGCTGGCACTAGGCATCAGAACCTCGTCGAGTCAGGCTGAATCTGCAATGACTGGCCTTGAATCATCAAAGGCGAACTCATAATGACCGATCAAACCCGAGTTCCTGGCGATGCCCCCCCCCCAGGCAGCCTCTTCAAGCGCATCAAGCGGCTGATGCCTTACTTCGGCACCCTGCCAGGTACATGGGCAATCGTTGCAGCAGGTGCTGTGGTCGGCGCAGCCACTGAGCCACTGATCCCTGCCCTGCTCAAACCTTTATTGGATCGTGGCTTCCAGCAGGGATCCCTTGCACTCTGGACTGTTCCCGTGTCTCTCATGTCGCTGTTCGGCATACGCGGCTTGGCAGGCTATGTGTCGCAACTGGGCCTGACCAAAATCACCAACCACGGTTTGCTGTCCATGCGTCAAGCCATGTTCGACAAAATTTTGGTGGCCAACCTGAAACTATTCTCCAGCCAAAGCTCCAGCGCCTTGTCCAACACCGTGGTCTATGAGGTTCAAAACGGCGCCCAAATGCTGGTGAACTCCTTACTGAGCCTCACACGCAACAGCCTGACCTTGATCGCGCTGACTGCCTATCTTTTTTATCTCAACTGGGGCTTAACGCTCATTGTCGCGGCTATTTTTCCAGCCGTCGCCTGGGTCATGCGCGTGCTAACCAAGCGAGTTCACCGGCTGACCAAGGTGAATCAGGAGGCGACCGATGAGCTGGCCTATGTGGTTGAAGAAAACGTCTTGGCCCATCGGGACATACGCCTGTACGCCGCGCAGCCAACGCAAGCCAAGCGATTCAATGGTATCAGTGAGTTGCTCAAAGGCCTGGCCATGAAGTCCACCGTGGCCGGTGCCGCCATGACACCCATGACCCAGATGCTGGCGGCTGCAGCGCTGTCGGCCGTCATCTCTGTGGCGCTGTTGCAAAGCGCCACGTTAGGTACTTCAGTCGGTGGTTTTGCCGCTTTCGTGACTGCGATGCTCATGATTGTGTCGCCGATTCGTCAACTCTCAGAGGTGTCTAACCCCATCACCCGCGGGCTGGTGGCGCTGGAGCGAGGCTTGGCCCTCATTGAGGCCACACCCAGTGAAACTGAAGGCGATTTTTCTGTGCCACGTGCCAGCGGTACGATTGAGTTTTCTCACCTCAGCGTGCGCTACGCGGCAGATGGCACACCTGCCATTCAAGACCTCAATCTCTGCGTGAATTCCGGTGAAACCGTGGCCTTGGTCGGTGCTTCTGGCTCTGGCAAAACAACGCTGGTCAATTTGCTGCCACGCTTTGTGGACATCAGCGAAGGGCAGGTCAAACTTGAGGGCCACGACGTGCGGGAATGGTCGCTCACCGCCTTGCGCGCGCAGTTTGCGCTGGTGAGCCAGCATGTGGTGATGGTCAATGACAGCATTGCGGCCAACGTCGCTTTGGGCATGCTCATAGACCGCGACAAAATCACACAGTGCCTGAATGCAGCGCACCTCACGCATTGGATTTCAGACCTGCCGCTCGGCATGGACACCCTGGTGGGCCATAACGCCATGCAGCTTTCCGGTGGGCAAAGGCAACGCCTGGCCATTGCCCGAGCGCTTTACAAAGATGCACCGATCTTGATTCTGGATGAAGCCACATCGGCCCTGGACACCGAGTCAGAACGCGCGGTGCAAGAGGCCCTGCAAGTCCTGATGCGCAACCGGACCACTCTCGTGATTGCACACCGACTTTCCACCGTCCGACATGCCGATCGCATTGTGGTGATGGAGGCTGGGCAAATCGTTGAGACGGGAACCCACTCGGATTTGATCCAAAGAAACGGTCACTATTCGCGGCTCTACCAACTCGGCCTTCATTCGACCGAAATGTCACCAAAGGCAAGCAACGACATTGCGCTCTGACTTACCTCACACCGGCTCACTTTATGAATCC
Source organism: Hylemonella sp. (assembly GCA_031427355.1). GTDB lineage: Bacteria > Pseudomonadota > Gammaproteobacteria > Burkholderiales > Burkholderiaceae_C > CANCDA01. The sequence goes on along the minus strand of JANPNG010000317.1, from coordinate 3,273 downwards.
AATGAAACCCGTTCACTCATTGAACAAAAAACAGATCATCGAATTTGCCCTGAAGCAAAGGAATGCGGGCCAGTTGTACAAATTGCCCAACGCGCAGGATGACGAAGATTTTTACAGTTCACTGGATCGTTTTTCCGACATTGCAGTGGCGTTCAAGAATGCCAATCGGGTGCTCGATATCGGATCAGGCGGAGGCATTTTGGCGTCCCTCTTGTCGGCGCTCGGGCACGAGGTCTACGCGGTTGATTTTTTTGATCGCAATCACAATGCCACCTACCAGATGCATCCCATCGGTTTCAAGGTCTGCAATGTGGAGGCCGATCCCTTGCCTTTTGATGATGGTTTTTTTGATGCCATCAGCTGCTGCCAAACCTTCGAGCATTTCACACACTCGCACCTCCCGCCCCTGCTGGAAATGAAACGCAAACTGGCGTCAGGTGGTTTGATCGAGATTGATGTCCCCAATGCCGCTTGTTTGCGCAACCGCAGTCGCATGCTGCGTGGCAAACACATCACATGGGACTATCTGGAGCATTACGTTCATGTTCAACCCTCTGTGTACAAAGGGCGTGATTACTATCCCAACCGGCATAACCGGGAGTTCACCAAATCGGAGCTTGCGCAGCTATTACATGCTGCCGGTTTTTCTTCCATCCAGGTTTCTTTTTTGCGCGACGAACGAATCAGAACCGGTGCTGGAAAAATCAAATCATTGGGGAGCTATTTGCGCAACAGCCTACCCTCACTCAGAAAATCTCTGATCGGTCTTGGCCGCAAGAGCTGAATACATCGTTTCATAAGCGCGAGCCGCATACGCCCATTGATGAGCGCGCGCAAAAGTACATCCCGCGTCACTCAATTGACGATAAAAATCGGACTCGCAAAAAATTCGATTCAACGCTGCTGCCAAGGCACTCGCATCCGTCGGGTTTTCAAGCAACAGCGCATTGTCGCTATCGCTGAGCAACCCAGAAATACCGCAAAAACGTGCCCCGCTCACCACCACCGGCAAGCCATGCGCCATGGCCTCCAGCACCACCATGGCAAAGGTGTCCTCCAGCGTCGGATGCGCCAGACAATCGGCAGCCCGGTAAGCTGGTCCCACATCGCCGAGGGAGCCCAGAAAAAACACCTTGCGATCCAGTAGCCCAAGGCTGTGGTTTTCTTGCTTGAATTGGGCCAGCTGCTCGTCATGGCCGACAACGACCAGATAGGTCGTTGTCGGCATATCACGCATTGCCTGAAGCAGGGTAGGCAATCCTTTACGCTTGAAATCATTCGCCACGAAGAGTACACAGCGCCCCTGATCGGGAAGCCCCAGCCGTTTGCGTTGCGCTCTTCTGTCCTCATCGCTGGCAAGCCCCGGAACAGTCACAACCCCCGGCGTCACCACCTGCATCGCAGCCACTGCAGCAGGATAGGTTTGCGCCATGATGGTCTGCAAACTCTGTGAAGTTGAGACGATGCTGCGCCGGCCATCAAGGCGGTAGCGCAGTCGCTCCAGCACAAGATAGATCAGCAAGCGGGGGCTGGTGATGACCTTCAAGCAGCGCAAAGCCAGTCGCCACCCTGAGCGCCTCTGAAACAGGTTGTATTGGATAGGCAACACGTGGACGGTCTGCACCTGCCCATGCCAAGTGTTCTCATGCGAATGCACCACATCAAAACCGCGGCGCGTCGCCCACCAGGTCACGACCGCAAACCAAAGCTGGTTGATCCAGCGAGGCTTTCGCAAGGGCATGGACACCGGGTGATAGCTCACGCCCGGCCAATCATGCGCAATCTCTTGCGCAAAAACATGCATCTCATGGCTTTGTGCCAAGTGCTCCACCAGCGCCATGGAGTAACGCTCGGCCCCACCACCCGTAGATCGAAACACCCGGCTAAGCACGGCAACCCGCAGTCGCCGTTTGGGCAGCGGTGCCTCTTTGCCTGGCGCTGTGAAGGTCTCACTTTGCGTCATGTGCGCTTGCCGTCCTCATAGGAGGTGGCCAGCTTGATCCACATGGCCAGCCGCGTGGTCCTTCTGGCGATCGGTACGCGCGGCAATTGCATCAAGTCTTCACCGGCGCGGCAACGGCTGCGCGCCGTCGTAGTGGCGCTCTGAAAACCGGCCTGCTGCACCAAAGCCGCATGCGCTGACGTGTACTCCCCATAGGGGTAGCAAAAATGCGCGACGGGCACACCCAGCCCCGCCTCCAATTCAGACTTGCACAGCGCAATTTCGTCTTCACAATCGGCCACGTTCAACTGCGGCAGATGCACATGGTGCCGGGTATGTGCCCCCACATCTTGGCCGCCTTGAACCCAGCGCTTGAGTTGCTCCAAAGTCATCAGAGGTGACGCTGGAATGCCGACCTCGTGATCCCACACATTGCTTTGCCCCAACAGTTGACTGACCACATAGCAAGTCGCTGAAAACCCCTGCCGCCGCAACACCGGCAGGGCATGGGTGAGGTTGTTCAGATACCCGTCATCGAAGGTAATGCCAACGACCTTGCCCTGACGATCACCCCGCAAATAAGGCATCAACGCAGGCATGGACAAACCCTGATAACCCAGCAATTTGAGCCAGATCATCTGGCGCGCGAAATCATCCGGCGCCACCGAGAGACTGCGATACGGTGTGCCCTTGGGCGGCGCAGGCGCGATCTGGTGGTAGGTCAGGATCGGGATAGGCGACACGTTATGGCTGAGGTTCGTCACGATGCATCAACTTTAGAAACAAGGCTGCGTTACAACAACACAATGTCGTACTGCTCCTGCCCCATGGCCGTGTCCCTTTGCAGTGAGACCGGCTTGCCGATGAACTCGCTCAAACCGGCCAGATACTGGCTTTCTTCGTCAAGCAATAAATCGATCACCTGCGGGGTTGCCACCACCCGAAACTCTCGCGGGTTGAACTGGCGGGCTTCGCGCAATATCTCACGAAAGATGTCGTAGGCCACACTGCGCACGGTCTTGACGATGCCTTTGCCCTGGCAACTGGGGCAAGGCTCGCACAGCAAGTGAGCCAGCGACTCACGCGTGCGTTTGCGTGTCATCTCCACCAGCCCCAGTTGTGAAAACCCGCCCGCCATGGTTTTAACGCGATCCTTGGCGAGTTGTTTGCGGAACTCGGCCAACACAGCTTGCTGATGGTCTTCACGCGCCATGTCGATGAAGTCCACGATGATGATGCCGCCCAGGTTGCGCAGGCGCAGTTGACGGGCGATAGCTTGGGAGGCCTCCAAGTTGGTTTTGAAAATGGTGTCATCAAAGTTACGGGCACCC
>JANPNG010000316.1:0-2134 GCA_031427355.1 Hylemonella sp. | reverse complement strand
TCGGTGACCAGGCCGCGTGCCAGCAGTCGGCTGTGCACGCCCGAGAAGTCGGCCACGGCGATCTGGACGTGGTGGCCGTCATAGGCGGGCAGCTCACGCGCCGTCTCGCGATACAGAAGGGCCTGGGCTGGGCCGGTGGTGATGTGGGCAAAGCAGCCTTGCGCGTCCTCCCCCGTGCGGGTCACGGCCTGGAGGATTTCGGTGTAGAAGCGGGCAATGCCTGCGGCGCTGCCGGGGGCGCAGTCGATCTCGACATAGGGCATGCCGCGCGTCATGGCACCAAAACGTGTGGGATTGGGCGCGTGCACGCGAATGCGGTTGCCCCAGGGGCAGCGCACGTCCACAGTGTTGGACTCAGCGCTGCGGGTAAAGCTGAACTGCGTGTCTTTGAGCAAGGGCTCCACTTCGGTCAGCCTTGATGCCAGCACATCCATGTCCGGCATGACCAAGCCCGTCACCCCGCGCAGCACCTGGGCGGGGCCGGTGGGCAGGTGGAACTGGCTGCTGCCCGCGTTCATCCACGCGTTGTGAATGCCCGTTTGCATGAACGGGTCACGCGTCAAACCCAGGCCCATCACGTAGAAGATGACGGCCTGTTGCTGGTCAGGCACGCGGGTGTTGACGTGGCCAAACTCGACGATATTGCCCACGTCTTCAAGGCTGCGGTTGAAGGTGTGGGTCATGCGTAGTTCTCTTGGCCTTTCTAGTGCTTAGCTGTTGAGCTGCAACTCCAACTCGTGCAGCACCTTGTAGCAAGGCAAGACCTGGGCCACGCTGGAGTTGGGCTCGCGGCCTTCGCGGATGGCGGCGAAGAACTCGCGGTCTTGCAACTCGATGCCGTTCATGCTGACAGCCACCTGGCTGACGTCAATTTTTTCTTCCTTGCCGGTGTACAGATCGTCATAGCTGGCGATGTAGGTCGCGGTGTCGCCGATGTAGCGGAAGAAAGTGCCCAGCGGGCCGTCGTTGTTAAAACTCAAGCTCAAAGTGCAAATCGCACCATTGGCCGCCTGAAGTTGCACCGACATGTCCATCGCAATGCCCAAGGCGGGGTGGATCGGGCCTTGCACGGCGTTGGCTTTGACGATGGGGCTACCGCACTGGTAGGCGAACAAATCAACCGTGTGCGCAGCGTGGTGCCACAGCAGGTGATCGGTCCAGCTGCGGGCCTGGCCCATGGCGTTCATATTGGTGCGGCGGAAGAAATACGTTTGCACGTTCAACTGTTGGAGCTTGAACTCGCCCGCCTTGATTTTCTGGGTCACGTACTGGTGGCTGGGGTTGAAGCGGCGCGTGTGGCCGCACATGGCAACCAGACCCGTTTGCTTTTGCAGGGCCACGACCGCTTGCGCTCCGGCCAGGGTGTCTGCGAGTGGGATTTCAACCTGCACATGTTTGCCCGCCTTCAAGCACTGGATCGACTGGTCGGCGTGCATTTGCGTGGGCGTGCACAGGATGACTGCGTCAACCTCGGGCAGCGCCAAGCTGTCGGCCAGATCGGTGGTGACGTGGTCAATGCCGTACTTGGCAGCCACTTCGCGGGTTTTCTCAATATCGCGACTGATCAGCGAGACGACTTCAACGCCGTCAATGTTCTTGATGCCATCCAGGTGTTTGATGCCGAAGGCCCCTGCGCCTGCCAGGGCGACTTTGATGGTTTTGCTCATGATTTAGCTTCCTTTTTATGAGATGAAGTCCGTTCACCCTGAGCTTGTCGAAGGGCTTCGACAGGCTCAGTCCGAACGGTATTACTGATTTTCAAGAATCAAGTGGCCCACGGCGGTATTGCTGGCAGGCACATGGTAGAAGCGGTGCTTGAGCTTGGGTGCCGGGCCACCGTTGAGGTCGTCCATCGCGCCGCGCGCGATCAGCCACATCACCAGCTCAATGCCCTCAGAGCCCGCTTCACGCACGTAGTTGATGTGCGGCACGGCAGCCTGGGCTTCGGGGTCTTGGATCATCTGGTCCATGAAGGCGGCATCAAACTCTTTGTTGATCAAGCCGGCACGGGGCCCCTGCAACTGGTGGCTCATGCCGCCCGTGCCCCAGATTTGCACGTTCAAGTCTTTGTCAAAACTCTCCACCGCTTTGCGAATGGCCTTGCCCAGGTTCAAGCAGCGCTGACCAGAAGGCA
>JANPNG010000315.1:0-1796 GCA_031427355.1 Hylemonella sp. | reverse complement strand
ATCACGCGGCAGTCGCCGCACATCTTGAGCCGCTCCAGCGCCTCGCCTTGAAACATGGAGTGCCCGGCCAACTTACCCAGCATGGCTTCAATCGCCTTGAGCGTGCCAAACGGTTTGCTGCATCGCACGCAGGCGTAGGGCTTCATCTCGTTGAGCACCACCGCATCTTTGCGCTGCGGCGTCAGGTTGAACTGCGGCATCAACGTCAATGAACCCTCAGGGCAGGTTTTGACGCACAGGCCGCACTGCACACAATTTTTCTCAATGAACCTGAGCTGTGGTGACTCCGGGTTGTCGCGCAAGGCACTGGCCGGGCAGGCGTTGATGCAGCTCAGGCACAGCGTGCAGGTGTCTTTATTCAAGCTCAACGCGCCCAGCGGCGAGCCCTTGGCGGGCAGCGTGATGAGCTCGGGTTGCGCACTGGCCTGGGCCACCAAGTGGTCCAGCGCCAACTCCAGTGTGGCGCGCTTGTCGGCCTGCACGGTGAAGCTGGCGGCCTGGGCGACGCCCTGGGCGGGGGCGGCTTGCAGGGCAGCATCCAGCGCGGCCAGATCGGTGGCCAAATCAGTGACGGATTGGGCTGAGATGATTTTGAAGTGTTCGCCTTGGTAACCCAAGCCTTTAAGCAGGGCCTGCGCCACATCCATCTGCTCGCGCACAGCCGTGCGGTACTGCGGCGCTTCTTCACCCGTCATCAGCACCCACACCTGGGACGCACCGTAGGCAATGGCCGATAGCCACAACTCCATGCCCACCGAGCTGGTGTGCCACAGGGCCACCGGCAACACGCGAGCGGGCACGCCGCGAATGGTTTTGTTGAGCCGGGCCGCGCGGCCCAAATCACCCAGTAATTTTTGACCTGCTTCTTGGCTGTGCAGCAGCACAGCGGCTTGCTTGCCGCCCGTGCGCGCATAGGTCGAGAGCAGGGTTTTGAGCTTGAGCCCCTGCTCACCCGCACGCGGGTAAGCGTAGGTGAGCGCGCCGCTGGGGCACACCGTGGTGCAAGCGCCGCAGCCCACGCACAGGTTGGGGTTGACCTTGATCTGCTGGCGATCCCGCTCGCTGCTGATGGCCTGCGCTGAGCAGACGTCGATACAGGCGTTGCAACCGGTCTTCTCATTGCGTGAATGCGCGCAGAGCTTTTGTTTGTAGACAAAGAACTTGGGTTTCTCGAACTCACCGACCAAGCCGCGCAGTTGAATCAGCGTGCGCTGGTCTTGTCCATCCCACAAGAAGTAGCCCTGGGGCAAAGCATGTTGGGTGAAGGCGGGCGTGGTGCGCAAGTCGAGCACCAGGTCAAACTTTTCGCTCAAGTCTTCAGGCTCGCGGCTGAAATCAATCGCCCCAGCCACACCGCACACCTTCACGCAAGCCCGGTGGGACATGCACAAGCTGCTATTAATTTGATAGTCCAGGCCAATCGCACCTTCTGGGCAGGCGGCCACACAGGCGTTGCAGCGGGTGCACAAATCCAGATCAATCGGGTTGTTGCGTGACCACTTCAGATCAAACGCACCCAGCCAACCGGTCAGTGTTTGAATCTTGCCCGTCAGCACCGGGTAGCGCCGCTCTTGCGCACCGCCAAGGCTACCCGCACCGACACTGAACACCGTGACATCCAGGGTGTCAGACACCAGCTCCGCCGCGCGTTCGGCGGCGTCCAGCGGCCCGATGATAAGCAAGCGGCCCGCGCTCTTGTAGGTGACAGTGGGCACAGGCTCAGCTTCGGGCAAATGAGCCACCGCCAGCAAAGCCGCGATTTTGGGGCTGGCTTGGGCAGCGTCTTTGCTCCAACC
>JANPNG010000314.1:0-6129 GCA_031427355.1 Hylemonella sp. | reverse complement strand
ATATTTTTTGTACTGACGTTAGAACGTTTAGAACATTAATAAAATTTTATTTATTCAATTAACTTATTAGAGATAAGATGTTTTTTCAAGTAACTAACTTAGACGAAAATAATGTCCAACCCATGCGACTTCGGGGTCGGTATAGGCGACGCTTGGAATGACGCGGGCATTAAAGGCAGCGCTGGCCAGTTCCTTGTTGCCTTGCAACTCGCCTGCAATGACTTCAGCCGCCACATGCGCCTCGTGCACGGCCTTGTGGGCGAGCATGGGCTGGCCGATGATGTCGCCGATGGCGAAGATGTGCGGCACGTTGGTACGCATCTGGATGTCGACGTTGATAAAGCCGCGGTCAGTGACTGCAACGCCGGCTTTCTCAGCGGCCAGTTTTTTGCCGTTTGGCGTGCGGCCTACGGCTTGCAACACCAGATCGTAGGTTTGCGGTGCTGGGGAAGCAACGCTTGCGTTGCTTCCAGCTTCGCCCTCCTCCACTGCGGCAAACGTCACCTCAATGCCTTCGGGTGTGGCGCGTGCGCCCACCGTCTTGGTCTTGAGCATGAAACGGATGACGGGGTGCACATCGAGCCGCAAATCGAGTCGGATTGGGCAACCGACTGGGATGGGGCGGCACAACCGGCACCTGACTATGAAGTCGATCAGCGCGTGAACTGGTGAATGAGCGAAAACGGCGATTCTGACTTGCTCTGACTTGCCGCTGGGTGGGCCTGCGCCGGGCACACTCCTCCCACCGGACGTTGCCGTTCTGGACGGCGCTTTTCCATGGTGAACCTGCCACAAGGGCAGGAAATCTAGGGTTCGCTCGGGGTTCGAAGCCTGTTCCAGAGCTCTATACTTCGGCTCGTGCGGTTGAATGGCTTATCCGTCGTACCCAGGCTCAAAATAGCAAGGCATAGCGCCAGCGAGTACGTGAAGCCGCGCCGGGTGATCAGGGGTTGACGTTTTTGCCACTGCATCTTTTTTGAAGCCCTGGGCACCCTTTACTCAATCGTCAGCCGTTGGGCCGACCGGCCCTGTTTTTTAGGCAGCGTCAAGGTCAGCACGCCGTTGTCGTACTTGGCCTTGGCATTGGCCTCGTCAATGTCCACGGCAAGCGAAAAGCTGCGCGACACCGAGCCGTAATAGCGCTCGCTGCGCAGCATCTTGTCCGTGGTCTTGCTGTCGGACTGTTTGACCTCGGCTTGCAGCGTGACCACATTGCCGTCGATGGCGACGTGGATTTCGTCCTTGCCCACGCCCGGCATCTCGGCCTGCACGGTGTAGGCCTTGTCGGACTCGGTCACGTCCACCTTGATCTGCGAGGGCGCGGGCAGTGGATCGCCGTGCAGCGGCCTGATGTAGTAGCCCGGCGAAATTTCTTTGAAGAAGTCGTCGAACAGGCTGCCGCGGGGGATGATGGAACTCATGATTTCTCCTTTGAAACGGTGATGAAGGCGCCCGCGCTGCACGGGGCAAGCGTGATCGCATGGTGAGGATAGGTGCTGGTCGGGCTGGTTTCAAGCGCCGTTTGCGCCTGGGTTGATCAACGTCAATTGAGCTTGCCCCTGATTCCTGTACGCCACTGGCCTTGAGATTTATCAAGCACCAGTCGGCGCATCCAACCTAGCATCAACGTGTCTCATTTGCCTAGGTTCAGACCATGCCAGCCAAACAACTCATTTTTCATGATGCGGCCAGGGACAAAATTCGGCGTGGGGTCGATGCGCTGGCCGAGGCCGTCAAAGTCACCCTGGGGCCGCGCGGGCGCACCGTCATTCTGGAGCGCGATTTCGGGCCTCCCCAGATCGTGAACTCCGGCGTGTTGGTGGCCAGGTCGGTCGAGCTGGAAGACCGGTTTGAGAACATGGGGGCGCAGTTGCTGCGCGAAGTGGCGTCCCGGACCAGTGAAATGGCGGGTGATGGCACCACCACCGCCACGGTGCTGGCCCACGGCATGATTGAGGAAGGCCTGCGCTATCTGGCCGGCGGCATGAATCCCATGGACTTGAAGCGCGGCATCGAGCTGGCCATCGAAACCGTGGTGACTGAACTCAAAAAAATGGCCAAACCCTGCGCCACCTCACAGGAAATTGCGCACGTGGCGGCCATCTCCGCCAATAACGACCGATCCATTGGGGACTTGCTGGCCAGCGCCATTGACAAGGTGGGGCGTGAAGGCGCGATCTCCATCGAGGACGGCTCAGGCCTGGTCAGTGTGCTCGAAGTGGTGGAAGGCCTGCAGTTTGACCGGGGATTTTTGTCCCCCTACTTCATCAACGATGCCGAGCGGCAAAGTGCGGTGCTGGAGGATGTGTCCATCCTGCTCTGTGAAGGTCGGATGACTTCGCTGAAAGACCTGGTGCCACTGCTCGAAGAGGTCGTCAAAGCGGGGCGCCCCCTGCTGGTGATTGCCGAAGAGGTGGACAACGATTCCCTGGCGGCCCTGGTGATCAACACGATACGTGGCACCCTGAGGACTTGCGCCGTCAAGGCGCCGGGCTTTGGGGATCGGCGCAAAGCCATGGTGCAGGACATCGCGATTCTGACCGGCGGTTCGGTCATCAGCGATGAGGTGGGCCTGACGCTGGCCAAGGTGAAGTTGTCCGATCTGGGGCGTGCCAAACGCGTTGAGATCAACAAGGAAAACACCACACTGATCGGTGGCGCGGGCCAGCCCAAAGCCATCAAGGACCGAATTGCCGTCATCCGCAAAGAGCGTGAACTGGCCACCAGCGACTACGACAAGGAAAAGCTTGACGAACGCGCCGCCAAATTGTCCGGCGGCGTGGCCCTGATCAAAGTGGGTGCCGCCACCGAAACCGAGTTGAAGGAACGCAAGATTCGGGTTGAAGATGCCTTGCATGCCACCCGTGCGGCGGTCGAAGAAGGCATTGTTCCTGGTGGCGGCGTGGCTTTGCTGCGGGCACGACGTGTCCTGGCCGGCCTGACCGGTGCCACGCTGGACGAGACCTCGGGTATTCGCTTGGTTTCGCGCGCACTGGAAGAACCCTTGCGCCGCATCGTGAGCAACGGGGGCGATGAACCTTCGGTGATTCTCAACCGGGTTGATGAATCGGATGAACCCGCCTTCGGCTACAACGCAGCCACGCGCCAGTACGGCGACCTGTTTCAGATGGGGGTGATCGATCCGGCCAAGGTCACGCGACTGGCCTTGCAGAATGCGGCCTCCATCGCCAGCCTGATTCTCACCACTGACTGCATGATTGCCAACGCGCCCAAACCTGCTTCCAACGCGGGCGCGCTGAATTCGGAGGGTGGCGCCCCCATGTTTTGACGCCCACTCAATCAAAGGAACATCATGAAAACGACCTGAATTTTGATCGCGAATGCCGAGCGTGCACGCTGCTTTGAGCGACATGCCACAGACCACTCACTCAGCGAGCTGAGCGGTTTTGTGCATCCGCAGGCCAGCCTGGTCGGCCAGGCCGGTGGGGGCGACCTGACGGGCGAGGCGGGCAAGGGCCATGGCCGCACCGGTCACGCTGGCACGCAGTTTGAACCCCACACCGAAGCCCACGCCAAAGAGCGCGCCAGCTTTGCCCGGCAACTGGCGGATTACCTCAACGACGGGGTGGCCGGGCAACGCTACCAGTCGTTGGTGCTGATTGCCACCAGCCCGATGCTGGGCGAGATCAGGCCCTGCTTGAGCAGCGCTGCCGACAAGCTGATTCTCAAAAGCATGACCAGCGACCTGACCCGCTACCAGGGCGCTGAGTTGAAAGAGCGGGTTGACCATGCCTTGCAGCTACCCGACTGAGAGGTCGAGGCCGGGGGGGTCAAAGCTCGGGTGGCAGGTTTCAAAACAGGAGTTCAATATGTTGAAAATACTGATTGCGGTGGACGGCTCTGAACACGCCAAACGGGCCATTGAGGCCGTTGGGAACATGGTCAAATCTTCGCTCGAACTGGAAGCCACGCTGATTTGCGTCAGTCCTGAGCCGATTTTTTATGGCGACTACTCGGCCTCCAGTGTCCGGAAAATTGAGGAAGATCAGAAGGCGCATCAAGACACCATCCTGACCCGAGGCGCGGAACTGGCCAAGGCGCAGGGCCTCAAGCTCGGCGCTCCGGTGCGGGTCTTTGGCGTCGTGGCCAATGAGATCGTGCGCGCCACAGACAACGGAAAATTTGACCAGATTGTCATGGGCACGCGTGGCATGAGCAACATCGGCAACATGATTCTGGGTTCAGTGGCCCAGCGCGTTCTGTACCAGACGTCGGTTCCGTTGCTGCTGGTCAAGTAAGTGGCCTGCGCAGCCCCATCAATTAGCGTCCAGCTCCGGGTAGCGCCGGAAGATGCCATCCTCATTGAAGGGGATGCGGCGTTCACTGCGCAGGTAGGCCGCTACACGGCGCTGCTGCGCCACGCGCTCGCACAGCGCGAGCACCCGTGGCGTCTTTTTCAAGGCGCGCTGCGTCGCCTTGGGGAACGCATAGAGCAGGCCCTCCACCAACTGTAACAAGGACAGGTCGGCATAGCTCAGCCGCGCGCCCACCAGGTGCTTGTCGCCTTTGGGGTTGTGCGCCAGCACGGCCTCCAACCAGTTTAAAAATTTGGGAATGCGCTGGGTTCTGAATTCTTTCGCAGCCACGCTCGCAGCCTGCTTCTGGTCTTTGTAATACAGGCCCGCGCCCATCGGGTGGTGGGTGTTGTGCGCCTCGTTCACCGCATCAATGATGGTGAGCTGGATCTGGTTCGTCCACAGGCGGTCCGCTTCGCTTGCGCCCACCAACTTCAGGCGCGGCCCCAGGTACAACAGAATGGCCGCCGTCTGCGCAATCACCTGCTTGCCGTCCACCAACACCGGACAGGCAAAGGGCGGACGCGTGACGGACGCGTCTTGCAGGGTGTGAAACAAGGCGGGCAGACCTTGCCCGTTAGCGACGTCGCCGCGTGCGACATCGATGTAAGGCGCGCCCGCCGCTTCCAGCGCCAGACGAACAAATTCACCGCGACCCTGGATGCTGGGCCAGTAGTGGAGTTGGTATGTCATGGTGTGTGCCAACGCTCACGATTTGATTTTGGCCTGTAGGTAGTCCAGCACATTGTCCAGGCTGACCAGCGCCGCGTAGTCTATTCCTGCAAAGGCCGGGGCGTGTGCCCCTCGTGCAACACGCGGCGCATGGTGGAGACGGCGGCGCACCTGACGGATCACGTTTTCCCCCGGCTGCCGGTGCGCCAGTGGGTGCTGTCTGTTCCGAAGCGGCTGCGCTATTTTCTACAGCGGGGTGGCGCGGTACTGAACATGGTGCTGCGCATTTTTCTGCGGGTGATTGCGCAAACTCTGCAAACCCACAGCCCCGGGGCGGCCCATGTGGACAGGGCGGCCCTGCACATCGGGGCCATCGCCTTCATCCACCGGTTCGGCTCCAGCCTGAACGGGCATGTGCACTTCCATGTGTGCGCAGTCGATGGGGTGTTTGAGGCGGTGGCGGGCGACACCGATGCCCAATCCTCATCGCCGGGCATCGTCTTTCACCCGGCCAGTGCTATCGATGCCACCCCTGTGGCCCAGGTGCGGTCAGACTTGCGCCGTCGCATCCTGCGCGCCTTCGTGGGCCGGGGCTTGCTGGAGAGTTGTGACGCCAAAGAGATGCTGGCCTACCAGCACAGCGGCTTCTCAGTGGACGCGGGTGTGTGCATCAAAGCAGACGACCGCGCCGCCCTGGAGCGGCTGCTGAGGTACTGCGCCCGACCACCCTTTGCTTGTGCGCGCCTGCGCAAAGAGGGATGCGATTTGGTGTACCGCTGCGCGAAACAGCACAGCGAGCCTGGTTCTGACAAGCGCGGCGCCAAGGTGAACGAGATCACGCTCACGCCACTGGAGCTGATCGACCGTATTGCCGCCCTGGTGCCACCACCGCGCACCCATCGGCACCGCTATTTTGGTGTGCTGGCACCGAACTCGCCACTCAGGGCTGCGGTGACGGCGCTGGCACAACCGGCTAAGCAAGTCGTCGTGCAGGCCGAGCCAGCCAACATGAGCGATGGCGCGCCGGGGGTGGTTCCGCTGGGCCATGCGATGCCACCCACGCCCGAGTCTGCACCACCCAAGCGTTCACCGGCACATTACCTGTGGGCAGTGACGGCGATTCTGACTTGCTCTGACTTGC
>JANPNG010000313.1:0-8010 GCA_031427355.1 Hylemonella sp. | reverse complement strand
TGCGAAGTTGCGCGGCTGATACAATCACGCCCACACGGAGAGGTGGCAGAGTGGCCGAATGTACCTGACTCGAAATCAGGCGTACCGCAAGGTACCGTGGGTTCGAATCCCACCCTCTCCGCCAATGAATGCAAGGGTTTGTCGCTATGAAAATAGCAGCAAGCCCTTTCTCTTTGGTGCTCCATGTAGCCATCATGCAGATTCATGCTGTTCTCACGCGTGGGTCCGCCCCCAGCTTTTCAATGCGTCGTTGATGCGGATTTGCCAACCGTCACCCGATACCCGGAATTTTTTCAATATCTTCACAGATGGTTGGGCCGGGTTTCACCCCGGCCTACAAAAGCCCGCAAAACCAACACAGCAAAAACTAGCTAAGCTCAAGCCATGAAACAAATTCCCTTCTGGCAACTCGGCTGGCAAACCCTTCTGCGTGACTTGCGCTCGGGCGAATTGCGCGTGCTGTTGCTCTCGGTGGCGCTGGCTGTGGCCGCGCTCACCTCGGTGGGCTTTTTTGCGGATCGGATCAAGGGCGGTTTGCAGCGCGATGCTCGGCAGTTGTTGGGTGGGGATGCGGTGGTGGTGAGTGACAACACGCCCCCGGCTAGCTTCACGCAGCGCGCCCAAGGGCTGGGGCTGGCCGTGGCCAGTTCGGTCAGCTTTCCCACCATGGGGCGCGCGCCAGACGCCCAAGGCGGGGCGAGCAAGCTGGTGGCGTTGAAGGCGGTTCAGGCGGGCTACCCTTTGCGCGGTGCGCTCACGGTCAGCACCGCTGTGGGTGCGCCTGAAGTCACCACGCGTGACATTCCCGCCCGGGGTGAGGTTTGGGTCGATGCCCCTTTGCTGGAGGCGCTGGGCTTGCAGATGGGCGATGCGTTGCTGCTAGGCGATGCCAGTCTGCGCATTGCGCGTTTGATCGTGATCGAGCCGGATCGGGGCACGGGCTTCATCAACTTTTCACCGCGCGTCATGCTCAATGAAGTTGACCTGGCCGCCACGCGCCTGATTCAACCGGCCAGCCGTTTGACCTATCGCCTGGCTGTGGCGGGTGCTGCCAAAGCCGTGACCGCGTTCACCCAAGCGGCAACGCAAGACATCGAACAAAAACAACTCAGAGGCCTGCGCCTGGAGTCGCTGGAGAGTGGTCGCCCCGAGATGGCCCAGACGCTGGAGCGTGCCGAGAAGTTTCTCAACCTCGTAGCCCTGCTGTCAGCGTTGTTGAGTGCGGTGGCCGTGGGGCTGGCGGCGCGCGGTTTTGCGCTGAATCACCTGGACGACTGCGCCATGCTGCGAGTGCTGGGCTTGAGCCAGTCCACCATCGCGCGCAGTTATGGCTTTGAGTTTTTCTTGATTGGCTTGGCGGCCAGCGCGGTCGGCGTGCTGGTTGGCTATGCGGTGCACCTCGGCTTCGTCGTGCTGCTGTCGGGGCTCGTGGAAACGGCACTGCCTGCTGCCAGCGCCTGGCCGGTGCTGCTGGGCTTCGGCATGGGGCTGACGCTGTTGCTGGCCTTTGGTCTGCCACCGGTGCTGCAACTGGCGCAGGTGCCACCGCTGCGTGTGATGCGGCGTGATGTGGGCGGGCTCAAGCCTCTCTCGCTGGGGGTGCTGGCCCTGGGTGTGGCGGGCTTTGCGGCTTTGTTGTTGGTGGCCAGCAGTGACCTCAAACTCGGCCTGATTGCAGTGGGTGGCTTTGCGGGTGCGGTGGCCGTGTTTGCATCATTGAGCTGGCTGGCCGTCAAGCTCTTGCGGCGCACGGTGAACGAGAGCACTGCGCCACGCTGGCTGGTGCTGGCGACACGGCAGATCTCGGCCCGCCCGGTCTATGCCGTGGTGCAGGTCAGCAGCTTGGCCGTGGGCCTGCTGGCGCTGGTGCTGCTGGTCTTGCTGCGCACCGACCTCATCAGCAGTTGGCGTCAGGCCACACCGGCCGATGCGCCCAACCGCTTTGTCATCAACGTCATGCCCGAGCAGGGGGCTGAGTTTCAGCAGGCACTGCGTGAGGGCGGTGTCGAACGGTACGACTGGTATCCCATGATTCGTGGCCGTCTGGTGGCGGTGAACGGCAAGGCGGTCGGCCCCAAAGACTACGCCGACGAGCGCGCCCAGCGCCTGGTGGACCGCGAGTTCAACCTCTCGCACAGCGCCACCCCACCCGCGCACAACACCATCGTGGCCGGGCGCTGGAAAGACGAAGAACGTGATGCGATCAGCGTGGAAGAGGGCATTGCCAAAACTCTGAACCTCAAGCTCGGTGACCGCTTGCGTTTTGAGGTGGCCGGGGTGGCGACGGAGTCCACCATCACCTCACTGCGCAAGGTGGACTGGGGCTCCATGCGGGCTAACTTCTTCGTCATCTACCCGGTGGCTCAGATGCCGGACGTGCCCAGCACCTTCCTCAGCGCCTTCAAGGCACCCGCCACCCCGGGCTTTGACAACGCCCTGGTTCGGCGCTTCCCCAACATCACGCAGGTGGATTTGGCCCGCACGTTGGCGCAGGTGCAGCGCATGCTCGATCAGGTGATTCGGGTGGTGGAGTTTCTCTTTGTCTTCACTCTGGCCTCGGGCCTGGTCGTGTTGTTTGCCGCCGTGAGCGCGACGCGTGAGGCGCGTGCGCAAGAGTTCGCCATCATGCGGGCCGTGGGGGCCAGCGCACACCTGCTGCGCCAGGTGCAACGCGCGGAGCTGGCCGGGGTCGGGCTGCTGGCGGGCTTTTTGGCCTCATTGGCCGCTGCTGCCGTGGGCTGGGCGCTGGCGCGCTATGTGTTCAACTTTGAGTGGACGGTGACCTGGTGGGTGCCCCTGGCAGGCGCGCTGGCCGGGGCCGTGCTGGCGCTGGCTGCAGGCTGGTGGGGGCTGCGCGAGGTTTTGCAGCGCCCGGTGGTGGAAACTTTGCGCCGTGCGGCGCAGTAAATTGCTACTGATTTGGTAGCTGCTAACGCCTATATTTATTGGATTACAGGCCTATTTGATGATGAAAATAGAAGACAAACCCCCTCACGACACCCCTTTTGAGTGGATCGGCGGCGAAGCCCGCGTCAAAGCCCTGGTCGATCGCTTTTATGACCTGATGGAGCTGGAGCCCGCCTACGCCGTTCTGCGCGCCGCCCATGGCCCGGAACTCACCCGTGCACGCGAGCACCTCTTCATGTTCCTGTGCGGTTGGCTCGGTGGCCCACAGCACTACACCGACCGCTTTGGCCACCCGCGCCTGCGCGCCCGCCACATGCCCTTCACGATTGGCATCCAAGAGCGCGACCAGTGGCTGACCTGCATGGACCAGGCCATGGGCGACACCGGTGTGGACGAGGCCTTGCGCACACGCCTGCGCGACTCGTTTTTTCAGACGGCTGATTGGATGCGGAATATGCCTAGGTGAGGTCTGGTTGCGTTGCGTGATGCCAGGGGGCGGGCTTCAGGGTTTTGTACGCCCCGGCACTTGGGGTGAACGGCTCCGCGACTGTCCCCCGCCCTTCGGGCTCCTCCTTGATGTCGCTACGCCATTCACCCCAAGCGCCTGGGCACCGACCGGATTCCGTACAAAGTTCTCCCGTAAAGCCCCTTTGCAAGGACGCTGCCCTACTTACCCGAGATTGAAAACTACCCCGGCTGCAACAGCACCACCAGTGCCCCCGCGCCGCCCTGCGCAGGCTTGGCTTGCACATAGACCAACACTTCGTTTTTTTGCACCAACCAACTCAGTACGCGGGCTTTGAGAACGGGTGCTTTGCCGGGTGAGCCCAGACCCTTGCCGTGCACCACGCGTACACAGCGCAGGCCCTTTTTTTGAGCTTCACGGATGAAGCGACCCAAAGCGTCACGCGCTTCTTCAATACGCAAGCCGTGCAGGTCAATTTCAGCTTGAATGCTCCAGTGCCCCAAGCGCAGTTTGCGTGCTACATCGGGGCCAATGCCGGGGCGGGTGTAGCTCAGATCGGCGTCGGTGGAGAGCAGGGTGGTGGCGTCGAATTCGTCGCTCAGGGACTCACGCAACACGGCTTCTTCATCACGTTGTCTTTGTATGGGATGTGGTTTGACTTGCTCTTTTTTCAGGAGCGACTTGCGCTTGTCTGCTATGGGCTGCACGACGCCAGCGGCTCGGGTGAAGAGGTCTTTGTCACTGGTCAATTGACGTTTCTTCACAGCCTGCGCAGCGGCCAACGCTGCGTGTGCCTTGGCCTGGGCTTCGATGGCGCGCTTGACGACTTTGAGGTCACCTAATGCGTTGATCTTGACCTTGACCGAACTTGCTTGCGTCACATCAGCCCCCGCTCGGCCATAGACAGGGCCTGGCCCGCGCCCACAATCACGTGGTCCAGCACGCGCACGTCAATCAGGCCCAGCGCGGCTTTGAGGGTCTGCGTTAGCGCCTCGTCCGCGCGTGAGGGCTCGACCGAGCCGCTGGGGTGGTTGTGCGCCAGCACCACGGCGGCGGCGTGGTGGTGCAGGGCGCGCAGCACGACTTCACGCGGGTACACGCTGGTTTGCGTGAGCGTGCCGCGAAACAGCTCTTCCATCCCTAGCAGCTTGTGCTGGGCGTCCAGGAACAGCACGGCAAACACCTCGTGTTTTTTGGAACTCAAGTGCAATTGGATGTAGTGCTTGACGGCCTCGGGGCTGTCAAAGGCAGAGCGCTCGGTGAGCTGCTGGGCCATGGCGCGACGCGCCAACTCCAGCACGGCCACGATCTCGGCGCGTTTGGCAGGCCCTAGGCCCTTGACGCGCTTGAGGTCGTCGGCCGTGGCGTGCAACAGGCCGGCAATGCCGTCAAAGCCTTCGCTGCCCGCGTCATTGCGTTTGAGGTGCAGCAACTCATCGGCCATCTGTAGCACGCCCTTGCCCTGGATGCCGGTGCGCAGCAGCAGGGCCAGCAGCTCGGCGTCGCTCAGGGCGGCGGGGCCACGGGCCAGCAGCTTCTCACGCGGGCGGGCGTCGGGGGGTAGGTCTTTGAGGGGCATAGCGTGTGGAGCCCCTCGTCATTCCCGCGCAGGCGGGAATCCAGAGAGACGATGACAATATATAAACGGTACGGCACTGGATTCCCGCCTGCGCGGGAATGACGGATGGAGACTAACGCCTTTGCTTTGAGAAGGTTTCTACAATGTAGGCCAGTTTATCGAGACTTTTATGGCATCCATCCTCCCCCGCGTCCAAGCGGACTCCTTTCTCACCCTGCACTACCGGCTGGCCGGGCCTGCGGGCGACATCATCAACACCTTTGAGGGCAAGCCCGCCACGTTGACGCTGGGCCACAGCGAATTGGCACCTGCGGTGGAGCAGTGTTTGGTGGGGCTGGAGGAGGGCGACCGCCAGACCTTCACCTTGCCCGCCGGTGCGGCCTATGGCCAGCGTAACCCCGATATGCAGCAGTGGCTGGCGCGCAAGGTGCTGACCCAGATGGGTGACCCGCATGAGGAGTACCGCATTGGCGAGGTGGTGCAGTTCCCCACGCCGGACGGCCAGGGCCAGTTTGCGGGCGTGGTGCTGCAAGAGCGCGAAGACGGTGCTGTGTTGTTCGACTTCAACCACCCGCTGGCCAGCCAGCCGGTGACGTTTGAGGTGCATGTGTTGGGGGTGTTGTGATGCTGCAAGACATTGTGTTGGCAGAGCCACGCGGCTTTTGTGCCGGGGTGGATCGCGCGATTGAGATCGTGGAACGCGCGCTACACAAGTTCGGCGCGCCGATTTATGTGCGCCATGAAATCGTGCACAACACCTACGTGGTCAACGACCTCAAGGCCAAGGGTGCCATCTTCATTGAAGAGCTGGACGATGTGCCGCCCGGTGCCACGTTGGTGTTCTCGGCCCATGGCGTGAGTAAGGCGATTCAGCTGGAGGCCCAGGCGCGCGGCTTTCAGATTTTTGACGCCACCTGCCCGCTGGTGACCAAGGTGCATGTGGAGGTGGCCAAGCTGCACAAAGAGGGCTACGAGTTCATCATGATCGGCCACAAAGGCCACCCCGAGGTAGAGGGCACCATGGGCCAGTTGACCAGTGGCATTCATTTGGTGGAAGACGTGGCCGATGTGGCGCGCGTTGCGCCATCGCAAACCGCCAAGCTGGCTCTGGTGACGCAGACCACGTTGAGCGTGGACGACGCTGCCGAGATCAGCGCCGCTGTGTTGGCGCGCTTCCCCCAGGTGCGTGCGCCCAAGCAGCAAGACATCTGCTACGCGACGCAAAACCGGCAGGACGCGGTCAAGCTCTTGAGCCCGCAGGTGGATATCGTCATCGTGGTGGGCAGCCCCACCAGCTCCAACAGCAACCGCCTGCGTGAAGTGGCGCAAAAACTGGGCACCGAAAGCTACATGGTGGACAACGCCGACGAGCTGCAAGCCCAGTGGTTTGAGGGCAAAACCCAGGTTGGCCTGACGGCGGGGGCCTCGGCACCCGAGATTTTGGTGCGCCAGGTGATTGACCGCATCAAGGCGCTGGGGGCGGTGTCGGTGCGCACGCTGGACGGCATCCAAGAGACGGTGAAGTTCCCTCTGCCTAAGGGCTTGAAGAGCGACGTTTCTCCCCCCTAATACTCGGCTTAAACCCCTCACAAAAATCTACAATTCCAAAATGCTCGACATCACCTTGCTTCGCAAAGACCTGGCTTCGGTCATCACTCGTCTTGAAACACGCAAATCGCCCCAAGCCTTCCTCAGCGTGGACGCCTTTCGCGCCCTGGAAGCTGAACGCAAAACCATTCAAACCCGTACCGAAGAACTGCAAGCCCGGCGCAATTCTTTAAGCAAGCAGATCGGCCAACTCAAAGCCAAAGGGCCTGCAGGTCAGCCTGAGGCCGACGCCGCCATGGCCGAGGTGAACGCGCTCAAAGCCGAGTTGGAAAATTCGGCCAACCGTCTCACGCAAATTCAAGACGAGTTGCAAGCCCTGCTGCTGGCCGTGCCCAATCTGCCGCACGAGAGCGTGCCGGTGGGTGCGGACGAGCATGGCAATGTTGAAGTGCGGAAATGGTCGCCAGCGGGCACAGGAACTGCACCAGTAGCTCTCAATTTTGTAGCAAAAGACCATGTGGACGTGGGCACACCGCTGGGGCTGGACTTTGACCTGGGCGTCAAGCTCACCGGCTCGCGCTTCACGGTGATGAAGGGCGAGCTGGCCCGCCTGCACCGCGCTCTGGCGGCCTTCATGCTGGACGTGCAGACGCAGGAACACGGCTACACCGAGTGCTATGTGCCCTACATCGTGAATGCCGACAGCCTGCGCGGCACCGGCCAGTTGCCCAAGTTTGAAGGCGATTTGTTCGCCGCCAAAAAGGGCGGACAAGACGGCGAGGCCGTGCCCGACAACGCCGCGCTCTACCTCATCCCCACCAGCGAAGTGCCGCTGACCAACTTTGTGCGCGATGCCATCGTGGTCGAAACCGAGCTGCCCATCAAGCTCACCGCGCACACGCCGTGCTTTCGCTCCGAGGCGGGCTCTTACGGGCGCGACACGCGCGGCATGATTCGCCAGCACCAGTTTGACAAGGTCGAGATGGTGCAGATCGTCCATCCCGACCAAAGCTATGTGGCGCTGGAGCAAATGACGGGCCACGCCGAGGCCATTTTGCAAAAACTCGGCCTGCCCTACCGCGTGATGTCGCTGTGCACCGGCGACATGGGTTTTGGCGCGGCCAAGACCTATGACCTAGAGGTCTGGCTGCCCGCACAAAACACCTACCGCGAGATCAGCTCGGTCTCCAACTGCGAAGCCTTTCAGGCGCGGCGCTTGCAGGCCCGTTTCAAGAACGCGCAGGGTAAAAATGAGTTTGTTCACACCCTCAACGGCTCCGGTCTGGCCGTGGGCCGCACTCTGGTGGCCGTGCTGGAGAACTACCAGCAGGCCGACGGCAGCGTGAGCGTGCCCGCCGTGTTGCAGCCCTATATGGGCGGCGTTAAAGTGCTGACACCATGAACACCCTGGTGAGTCGAGCATTTAGGGCCTTGACCGGCACGTTGCTGTCGGTCTTTGGCCTGGCGGCGACCGCAGCAGACGTGCCCGCTGTAGGGTCAATGGCCCCCG
>JANPNG010000312.1:0-1981 GCA_031427355.1 Hylemonella sp. | reverse complement strand
TCGTCTTCCAGCGGTTTGAACTTGTTGAACAGCGGGGCGATGAAAGTGGGGTAAATCATCAACAGCAGCAGGTTAAAGCCCATCCAAATGCCCCAGGCCCACAGCCACCACCACGCGCCCGTGGCCCCCATCACCCACAAGATCAGGGCGGTGATGGGCAAGCCAATCAGCTCGCCCACCACGCTGGACTTCAGCAAGTCAACCAGCCACAGCTTGAACGTCATCTTGTTGAAGCCAAAGCGCTCCTCAATCACAAAGGTTTGGTACAGGGTGATGGGCAGCTCGATCAAGCCGCCAATCAAGGTGAAGGCCGCGATCAGCGCGAGTTGTTGCGTCATGCCCGTGCCCAGCCAGGCCAGCAGCATCTGGTTCAAGGTGTCCAAGCCGCCCAGCAGCGTCCAGCCGATCAAGATGACCGTGCCCAGCGCCAATTCCAGCAGGCCAAAACGGGCCTTGACCAAGGTGTAATCAGCGGCCTTTTGGTGGGCGGCCAGGGTGATGGTGTTGGCAAAGGCGGCAGGTACCGCATCGCGGTGGCGCGCCACATGCCTGATCTGGCGCGACGCCAGCCAGAACTTCACCCCAAGACCGAGCAGCAGCGCCAGTGCAAAAGTGAAGGTCAAAATCAGGGAAGGGGAGAGCGGGGAAGGGTAAAGCATAGGCTTGGAGTTTAGGCCATCGGTGACAATCCCGCGTATGGCCGAATCCAATCCCCCACTCTCTAAATCAGACCTCAACCTCATCTGGCTCGACTGCGAGATGACCGGGCTGAACCCCGAGACCGAACGCATCATTGAAATCGCCGTCATCGTCACCGGCCCGCACCTGGAGCCGCGTGTCGAAGGCCCGGTGCTGGTCATCCACCAGAGCGACAATCTGCTGGGCAAGATGGACAAGTGGAACAAGGGCACACACGGCAAAAGCGGCCTGATCGACAAGGTCAAAGCATCCACCTTGAGCGAAGCCGAGGCCGAGGCCCAGTTGATCGCTTTTCTAAGCCAGTACGCCGCCAAAGGCAAAGTACCCATGTGCGGCAACAGCATCGGCCAAGACCGGCGCTTTCTGGCCAAGTACATGCCCAAGCTGGAGGCTTTTTTCCACTACCGCAACCTTGACGTCAGCACGCTCAAAGAGTTGGCCCGGCGCTGGCGGCCCGATGTTTTCAGTGGCTTCAAGAAGCAGCAAAAACACACGGCCCTGGCCGATGTCAATGAGTCGATTGAGGAGCTGAAGCACTATCGGGACAATTTTTTGAAACTGCCGGACGACTTGCCGCAGCAGGCAGAGCAAGAAGCAGAGCTGAATAAAGAGAGGCGGTCATGAGCAAAGCGGTTCCATCCAATCCGGGCCAGAGCGCTGTGGCTCGAAAAGCGTCTGCCGTGCCTGCTGGCTATGGTGACGTTCGCAGTGGCATTGTTGAACTGCTCAATGCCGCACGGCAAGCCGATTCCAAGAGCGATCAAACACTCCATCCATACTACGACGATGTGAGTGATGCAGCATGGCTTGTGGCGGAGGTCGTGGAAGCCACCATTCCGGTAGTGATATTTTCTGCTTGTCCACCTCTTCAATGGAATGCGGTGAAGCGACAGCGTGTGATAGCGCACTTCCGCACTTTTGGCCTCGGAGAACTGTATGCGGTTCAAGCGAGTGCGGAAATGGTAAATATTCGATACGCTCTTTCCGAGGCCGCGCAAAGTAGTGGGGCCGATGGGATAAAAGCGTTCCTTCTGTTGCAAGCACGTTCACGTACAAAGGCTGACGCAAATTCTTGGAATGCCGCGTTGTACCGTGCCCTTTCTGAATCTGCGTGGTTTTGTAATATTGGCTTTACCAAACTTGGATAAACGATATGAGCAAACGCCTGACACCCTCTTGTCCTTGTACAAGAGCGCGTGAAACCCGCGCACGAGCGGACGGCCTTGATAAAGACCTTCCATAGAAGGGATGATTAGGTAGAAACCCGAATCCATGCCATAAT
>JANPNG010000311.1:0-2958 GCA_031427355.1 Hylemonella sp. | reverse complement strand
CTGTTTGCTCTATTTTTTGAGGGCTTGCGCCCCCACCACCAAGGTGCTCACACCACGCAGCCGCAGGGCATAGCCCTGCTCATGCCGCAAATCTGCCGACTGCAAGGCTGTGGCCGTGCGGCCATAACGGGAGGTGACTTGTGTCAGCGTGCTCAAGAAGGTCTGCACACGGGCCACCACTTCGTCTTCGCTGCCGCGCCCGAGTTCCATCACTGCACCCGTGTCCAGCTCGGCACGCCAACTGCCACGCCCCGTCAACTCCAGTTGATCGACATTCAAATCCAAGTGATCGAACAAGGGCTGTACCGCGCGGTACAGGGCCAGCACCTGCGCGGCCTGCTCGGGTGGCCCGCTCAGGCGCGGCAAGCTGTCTTGCTCGACCTCACCCGTGTTGGCCTCAAACACTTCACCAAAACTGTTGATGAGGGTGGAGTCACCCTCTGCACCCCAATAAGCGACCGCCTGGTGCTCTTGCAAGGTGACCTGTAGGCGATTAGGAAACTCACGCCGCACCAAGGCGCTGCGCACCCAGGGTACGGCCTCAAATGCACGCCGCGCTGCGGCCAAGTCCAGCGTGAGGAAGGTGCCGCTCAAACGCGGAGCCACGTTGGCGCGCAGGGTGAGCGCGTTGTTGTGGCTCACATCACCGCTGACCGTGATGCCGCGCAGGGCAAACAGCGAATGCTGCGTGACCCAGCCGAACGACGCCCACAAGACGAAAGCCACGAACACCGACAACAGCAGCTTGGCCGTCAGGTTCATCAATTTCACATCCAGCGGTGCGGTCAGGGGTTCTGTCATGCGCTTGCCTCTGCGTAATCGCGCGTAGCCGATTCAAGCAACAGCACGCACAGGTCTTCGTAGCTGATGCCTGCCGCACGGGCCGACATGGGAACCAGTGAATGACCGGTCATGCCGGGGGAGGTGTTGATCTCCAGCAAATAGGGCTTGCGCGTGCGCGCGTCAATCATCACATCGGCCCGCGCCCAGCCCCGGCAGCCCAGCACCGCGTAGGCTTTGAGCACCAGGGCCTGAATGGCGGCCTCTTCGCCCTCGGGCAGACCACAGGGCACCAGGTACTGGGTGTCGTCGGTGAAGTACTTGTTGTTGTAGTCGTAGTTGCCCTCGGGGGCCACGATGCGGATCACCGGCAGGGCGCGGGCCGCAGCCCCGCTGCCCAGCACTGGCACCGTCACCTCGTCACCGCTGATGAACTGCTCGCACAACACCAGCGTGTCGTCCTGCGCGGCCAGCGCGAAGGCGGCGGCACACTGCGCCAAGCTCTCAACCTTGGTCAGCCCGATGGACGAGCCCTCACGCGCGGGCTTGACGATCATGGGTGCACCCAGTTGCGCCAAGGCCGCTTGGGTATCGGCCACGCTGTTCACCCGCTCCCAGCCGGGGGTGGGTAGGCCCTCGGCGCGCCAGATGCGTTTGGTCATGACTTTGTCGATAGCGATGCTGGACGCCATCACGCCCGAGCCGGTGTAGGGAATACCCAGCAACTCCAGCGCACCTTGTACCGTGCCGTCTTCACCAAAGCGACCATGCAGGGCGATGAAGCAACGCGCAAAGCCTTCAGACTTGAGTTCGCTCAGGTCACGCTGCGAGGGGTCAAAGGCATGGGCATCGATACCGCGCGACTGCAAGGCCTTGAGCACGCCGCCGCCGGACATCAAGGAGATGTCGCGCTCGGCGGAAGATCCGCCCATCAAGACCGCCACTTTGCCTAGATCCATCACGCTCATAGCCCTTTCCCCTCATGCGCCAGCAGCTCTGAAATTTGTAGCAAGTCCAGCACCTTGCCCGGCACCGCACCCATGGAGCCTGCGCCCATGCAGATCACCACATCGCCCGCGCGGGCGTTGTCCACGATCGCTTGCGGCATGGCGGCGATGTCGTCCACAAACACCGGCTCGACCTTGCCTGCCACGCGTAGCGCGCGTGCCAGGGCGCGGCCATCAGCGGCCACGATGGGCGCTTCACCGGCGGCATAAACCTCGCCCAGCAGCACCGCGTCAGCCTGACCGATCACCTTGACGAAATCTTCAAAACAATCGCGCGTGCGGGTGTAGCGGTGCGGCTGAAAGGCCAGCACCAAGCGGCGCTCGGGAAAGGCCCCACGCGCGGCGCTTAAGGTGGCGGCCATCTCCACCGGGTGGTGGCCGTAGTCGTCAATCAAGGTGAAGGTGCTGCCACCCTGCGCAGCGCTTCCGTTTTCTTGCACTGGCAAATCGCCATAGCGCTGAAAGCGCCGCCCCACGCCTCTGAATTCGGCCAAGGCCTTTTGCACCGCGCTATCCGCCACATCCAGCTCGGTGGCCACCGCAATAGCGGCCAAAGCATTGAGCACGTTGTGGCGACCGGGCAAGTTCAGCACCACAGGCAGGTCGGGCAGAGTGACGCCGTTGCGCCGCTGCACGGTGAAGTGCATCTGAGCGCCCACCGCGCGCACGTCCACGGCGCGCACCTGGGCACCTTCTTCAAAGCCGTAGCTGGTAATGGGGCACGACACCTGCGGCACGATCTCGCGCACGGCGGCGTCGTCGGTGCACAAAATCGCCGTGCCGTAAAACGGCATACGGTGCAAAAAGTCAACGAACGCGCGCTTGAGCCGCGCAAAGTCATGGCCGTAAGTCTCCATGTGGTCAGCGTCGATATTGGTCACCACGGCCATCACCGGCAGCAGGTTGAGGAAGGACGCGTCGGACTCGTCGGCCTCCACCACGATGTAGTCGCCACTGCCCAGCCGTGCGTTGGCCCCGGCGCTGTTGAGGCGTCCGCCAATGACAAAGGTCGGGTCCAGCCCGGCCTCACCCAGCACACTGGCCACCAGGCTGGTGGTGGTGGTCTTGCCGTGCGTGCCTGCGATGGCGATGCCCTGCTTGAGGCGCATCAACTCGGCCAGCATCAGGGCGCGCGGCACGATGGGGATGTGGCGCGCGCGTGCGGCCAGCA
>JANPNG010000310.1:0-2222 GCA_031427355.1 Hylemonella sp. | reverse complement strand
AGTCTGCGGTGGCGACACTGGTCACAATGAGGTGGTGCAGCTGCAATACGATCCTGGCAACATCAGTTTGACCGAGATTTTGGAGATTTTCTTCCTCGTCCATGACGCCACCACGCTCAACGCCCAGGGCAACGACGTCGGTACCCAATACCGCAGTGGCATCTACTTCACCACGCCCGAGCAAGAGCGCATCGCCAAAGACATGATCCGCCAGATGACGGCAGACCAGCTTTTCAGCCGCCCCATCGTCACCGAAGTGTTGCCCTTAAACAACTATTCCAAGGCCGAAGACTACCATCAGGACTTTTTTGCCAAAAACCCCAACCAAGGTTATTGCGTTGCCGTGGCAGGCCCCAAGGTGGCCAAGCTGCGCAAGAACTTTGCAACACTGCTGAAATGAATCTCGCGCAACGCACTCACCGCAAACCATGGGCCGCCAGCTTGGCGCTGGTGTTGGTGTGCGCATTGTTGTGGGCGCAAGGGCTAAGCCTGACGCACCGTGTGGTGCATGGCCCACAACTTGCGGGCTCGGCCGTGGTCTTGCAGGCAGTGTCTGTGACGGGCAGTGACGCTGGATTTTTAAGCCAATTTTTTGCAGGCCACCAAGGCACTGACTGCTCAGCGTTTGACCAGCTCAGCCATGCTGATGGGCTGGCGGACTTGCAGCCGCAAGCCTTGCCCGCCCTCGCGCCGCTGCCACCGCTGGCCGTGGCGACAGTGTTCTTTCTGGTTCAACACCCCCTGCGCCTGCAAGCGCGCGGCCCCCCTCTGTCTCTTTGAATCGGCTTTGCTCGGCCGGTCTGCGCACGCCAGTGCCACAGCCCGACCGTTCTTTTGATTCTTAGAGGCATGTCATGACAATTTTTACGCCGCATGGGCGACACAGCTGGTTGAGGGCGACCCTGCTCACCGTGATGAGTTCGGGCGCACTAGCCCAGCCCAGCACAAACGCTGGCACTCCGCCACCGGTTCACGAATTACCGACGATCACCATCACCGGCAACCCGCTCGGGGCCACAGATCTGATCACCCCCGCTGCGCAGTACGCTGGCGAGACGCTGTTACTGCGCTCCAAAACTACGCTGGGCGAGACGCTGGACGGCACCCCCGGCGTGAGCAGCACCTACTTCGGCCCCAACGCCAGTCGCCCGGTGATCCGCGGGCTGGACGGCGACCGCATCCGCATCCTGAACAACGGGGGAGCCACCGTGGATGCCTCGGGTCTGAGTGCCGACCATGCCGTCACGCTGGACCCGCTGGCGGTGGAGCGCATTGAGGTTTTGCGCGGGCCAGCGGCCTTGCAATACGGCGGCAGCGCGGTGGGTGGAGTGGTCAACGTGATCGACAACCGCATCCCGCGTGAGCCCTTGTTTGACAGCGCGGGTGGCGTGTCGGGCAAGGCCGACCTGGGCCTGGCCACGGGCAATGCAGAACGCGGCGGCGCGCTGATGCTGGAGACCGGCAACGCGCGCTATGCCCTGCACGCCGACGCGCAAGCACGCCGCACAGACGACGTGAGCGTGCCCAAAGCGCTGGCGTGCACGCAGGGCGGTGTGACCACCGTGGCGAGCCGCCTGTGCAATTCGGCCAGCGAAACGCGCGGCGGTGCGCTGGGGGGCTCGGTGTTCTTTGACCATGGCTATCTCGGCGCATCGGTCTCTACCTTCGCCACCCAATACGGCACGGTGGCCGAAGACGAGGTGAAAATCGACATGCAGTCCAGCCGCTACGCACTGGAGGGTGAAGTGCGCCATCTCTCGGGCTGGTTCCAGGGCCTCAAAGCGCAATTCAGCCGCAGCGATTACAGCCACACCGAACTCAGCGCGGGTGTGCCGGGCACGGTGTTCAAGAACACGGGCAACGATCTGCGCGTTGAGGCGCGTCAAACCAAGCTCGGCGCGCTCGATGGCGTGATCGGTCTACAGATGGAGCAAAGCAATTTTTCGGCTGACGGCAGCGAGGCCTTCGCCCCCTACAGCCGCACCAACCAGATGGCGGTTTTTGCACATGAAGAACTGACCACCTCCTGGGGCAAGCTCAGCGCGGGTGCGCGGCTGGCCTCGGTGCAGGTGGAATCGCTGGGCAATCCGGCCATTGCCCGCTTCACGCCAGGCAGCCGCAGCTTCAACCCGGCCAGCTTGGCCCTGGGCGGCTTGTGGAGGGTCGCACCCGAGTGGCAGCTCACCAGCAACCTGGCCTGGAGTGAGCGTGCGCCCAAAGAC
>JANPNG010000309.1:0-6826 GCA_031427355.1 Hylemonella sp. | reverse complement strand
GCAATGCGCAATAACACTCGGATCGGCTAAACATCACTATTGAGCCGGGTTGCGCCGACATGAACAGGCCACGCAATTTACTGGCATGTTTACGACTTTAAAAAATCGTCTCCAAAATCCAACGCCCCGCAAACCCGCATGGATGCTAGGGCCGTGTTTACGACTTTATTAACCTGTTTACGACTTTAATTGGTCGGAATAGCCCCAATGGTAAAAGCGAGATTACTCCACTGTCACACTCTTGGCCAAATTACGTGGCTTGTCCACGTCGGTCCCCCGCGCGCAAGCCGTGTGATAAGCCAGCAGTTGCAGGGGCACGACGTGCAGCATAGGTGACAGGGCGCCGTAGTGCTCGGGCATGCGGATGACGTGCAGGCCTTCGCCGCTCTCGATGCGGCTGTCGGCATCGGCCAGCACGTAGAGCACGCCGCCACGCGCGCGCACTTCGTGCAGATTGCTTTTGAGCTTTTCCAGCAAGGCGTCATTGGGGGCCACGGTGACGACCGGCATGGCGCTGGTGACCAGGGCTAGCGGGCCGTGTTTGAGCTCACCCGCCGGGTAGGCCTCGGCGTGGATGTAGCTGATCTCCTTGAGCTTCAAAGCGCCTTCCAGGGCGATGGGATAGTGCAGGCCGCGTCCCAAAAACAAAGCGTTTTCCATGCGGGCAAAGTCATCGGCCCAGCTGATGATTTGCGGCTCCAGTGCCAGTACCGACTGCAAAGCCACCGGCAGGTGGCGCATGGACTTGATATGCCGCGCTTCGGCATCAGCGGACAAATGCCCCCGACTCTTAGCCAGAACCAATGTAAGCAGAAACAGGCCCGCCAGCTGTGCCGTGAACGCTTTGGTCGAAGCGACGCCGATTTCCACGCCCGCACGGGTGACATAGGCCAACTTGCATTCGCGCACCATGGCGCTGGTGGCCACGTTGCAAATCGTCAGCGTTTGGGTCATGCCCAGGCTTTGCGCGTGACGCAGGGCCGCCAAGGTGTCGGCGGTTTCGCCGGACTGGGTGATGGTGACCACCAGCGTCCTGGGGTTGGGCACGGAGTCGCGGTAGCGGTATTCGCTGGCCACTTCCACCTGGGTCGGAATGTGGGCGATGCTCTCCAGCCAGTACTTGGCGGTGCAGCCGCTGTAGTAGCTGGTGCCGCAAGCCAGGATGAGCACGGAGTCGATGTCGGCGAAGGTCTGCTTGGCCAAGGGGCCAAACAGCTCGGGCACGATGGACTCCACGCCGTCGAGCGTGTCGGCAATGGCGCGCGGCTGCTCAAAGATTTCTTTTTGCATGTAGTGGCGGTAAGGCCCCAGCTCTGCCGCGCCGCTGTGGGCCTGCACGGTTTTGACCTCGCGCTGCACCGGCTGGTGATCACGGTCAAAAATGCTGTAGGCACCCAAGCGGATGTCCACCAAATCGCCTTCTTCCAGGTAAACGATCTGATCGGTCACACCGGCCAGGGCCATGGCGTCACTGGCCAAGAAGGTCTCGGCACCACCATTGCCCACGCCCAAAATCAGCGGGGAGCCGGAGCGTGCGCCAATCACGCGCAACGGCTCATCGTGGTGGAACACGGCAATGGCGTAAGCGC
The DNA here is from genome assembly GCA_031427355.1 of Hylemonella sp. Lineage (GTDB taxonomy): Bacteria > Pseudomonadota > Gammaproteobacteria > Burkholderiales > Burkholderiaceae_C > CANCDA01. The sequence continues at coordinate 5,237 of JANPNG010000309.1, read as the reverse complement.
CGTGCAACTGGGCGATGGCGGCTTTCACGGCCTTGAAAATGTCGCCGTCATACAGCGAATCCACCAGATGACAAATGACTTCGGTGTCGGTCTGGCTGCTGAACACATAGCCTTTGGCTTTGAGCGCGGCGCGCAGCTCGTCGTGGTTTTCAATGATGCCGTTGTGCACTAGGGCCACACGGGCGGGCTGGGCTGCGGCATCAGCACCGGGGCCGTGGCTGAAATGCGGGTGCGCGTTGTGCACGGCGGGCGCACCGTGCGTGGCCCAACGGGTGTGGGCGATGCCGGTGTTGCCCTCAAAGTGGCTCAGTGCCACCTGCTCGGCCAACTCTGACACGCGTGAGGTGCTGCGCGCGCGCTTGAGGCCGCCACCCGCATGCACGGCCACGCCGCAGGAGTCGTAGCCCCGGTACTCCAGACGCTGCAAGCCCTGCACCAGCACGGGGACGATATTACGATTTGAGACCGCGCCAACAATGCCACACATAAGAAAAGCTCCAGAGGTTTAAGGGGACTGCGTGAAGGGGATGGAGTCAGCGAACTGACTCAGGGCGCTATGGTAGCCCGTGAGAAAGCCTTGCCCGGTGAATTTTTCACGAAAGCTCGCCGGATTCAGTGTGCCAAGGCATGCGGCAAGGTAAACCGGACCAAGCAACCAGCGTCCAAGCCGCCCTCCGCCCCCATAGCACCGCCATGGCGCTCCACCAGCTTGCGCGCCACAGCCAAGCCAAGCCCCAGGCCTTCGAATTCGCTGGCCGAGTGCAAGCGCCGAAAGACACCAAACATTTGTTCTTGCGCGTTGGCACTCAAGCGGAAGCCAACACCGTTGTCCTTCACAAACAAGGTGCATTGGTCTGTGCCCGGCTCGGCTTGCCAACCTACTTGGATGCAGGCCACGTCCCGTGGGCGCGTGAACTTGAGGGCGTTAGAGAGCAAGTGCGTCCAGACCTGCTGCACCATGACCGCGTCGCCTTGCAGCACGGGGAAGTCATCGGCCACCTGCCAGTCGATCTGGCGACCGGCTGCCTCTTGGGCCAACCCCGCCAGCGCCTGGGCAATCAGGGCAGGCTGATTCAGCGCCACTTTTTTGGGATTCATCCGCTCCAGCTTGGACAAGGCCACCAGGCCTTCCATCTGCTGGCCCAGCAACCGGGCCGCCTGGGTGACCGTGTCCAGGTAATGGGTGGCGTCGCTGGTCATGTCTGCACCCAACTCCTCTCGCAACAGACCCGAGTACGCGGTGATGTGGCGCAGGTGAGCACGCAGATCATGCGACACGGCGTGGGAAAAGGTCTCCATCCCGGCGCGGGCCTGCGTCAGCTCGGCTTGTAGCTGCGCCAGTGACGCAGCCTCAGAAGCAGCCGATGGTTCCGGATCAGACATGCTCATGGCCTGGGTTCGGTCTTACTTCTTTTTGGCTGGGCGCGCCCAGTTGGTCAGGCTCACCTGCTTGGCCCGCGCCACGGTCAGCACGCCCGGCGCCGTGTCTTTGGTGATGGTGGAGCCCCCCCCCACCGTGCCGCCCGCACCAATGGTGACGGGGGCCACCAACACGCAATTGCTGCCAATGTGCACGTCGTGCTCGATCACTGTCTTGTGTTTGTTGGCGCCGTCGTAATTGGCGGTAATGCTGCCTGCCCCAAAATTAACGCGTTCACCCAAGACGGAGTCACCCACATAGGCCAGATGATTGGCCTTGGCCCCAGCGGCCAGGGTGGCGTTTTTCACCTCCACAAAATTGCCAATGTGCACCTGCTCGCCCAGTTTGGCCCCTGGCCGCAAACGGGCAAACGGGCCGACCAATGCGCCTTCACCCACCACGATTTGATCTTTGGCACTGCTGCTGCCCCCATCGATATGGGTGAAGGGGTGAATCACCGCCCCCGCCTCGATGCGGGCATGGGCGATGACGCAATGTGCGCCGATCTTCACGCCGTCACCCAGCACCACTTCGCCTTCAAAAATGCAGTTGACGTCGATCTCCACGTCCTGCCCGCAAGTCAACTCACCGCGCACATCAAAACGCGCCGGGTCGGCCAGGCGCACGCCTTGCACCATCAAGGCGTTGGCACGGCGCAGCTGGTGCGCGCGCTCCAGCTCGGCCAGTTGCACCGGGCTGTTGATGCCGGCCACTTGCAGTGGGTCACTGATCTTGTGCGCCACCACGGGCACACCATCGGCCACGGCGAACTTGACCACGTCGGTCAGGTAGAACTCGCCCTGCGCGTTCTTGTTATCCAGCCGGGCCAACCAGGGCTTGAGCAATTTGGAAGGCACGGCCATGATGCCGCTGTACACCTCCTTGATGGCGTGCTGGGCGGGTGTGGCATCTTTGTGCTCGACGATGGCTTGCACGCCGCCGGTATCAGAGCGCACGATACGGCCATAGCCCGTGGGATCGGCAAAGTCGATCGTCAACAAGGCCAGCTGGGTGCCATCGCAGGCCGCAATCAGGTCACGCAAAGTGTCGGCCTGGGTCAGCGGCACATCACCCGACAGAATCACCACCACACCGTCATCGGGCAGCAATGGCACGGCCTGCTGCACCGCGTGGCCGGTGCCGAGTTGCGGCTCCTGGCGCACGAATTCAAGATCAAAATTAATACCGTTTTCGGCTGCAGCCTTTGCAGAGCCTGCGAGAGCCGCTTCAACTTCCATAGCACCGTGTCCGGTAATCACCACCACGCGGCGGGCTGCCAAGTCACCCGCGCGGTCCACCACATGCTGCAACAGTGCACGCCCGGCCAAACGGTGTAACACTTTGGGCAGCTTGCTTTTCATGCGTGTGCCCTTACCGGCGGCCATGATGACCACGTCCAGTGGTGCTTGCTGTTTCACTTGATTCATGTTGTTCCTCTTGGGTTGAGGACAGAGCTGCGCTACGCTTGGGTCTGTCCCGCACTATTTGATGCTTATTCTCATGCCTACTTCTGCCCGCCTCTCGACGACGCTGCTCCGCATTATCAGCGCACTTTTGCTCGTCTTGATGACGGGGTGCAGCGCCGTCAAACTGGGCTACAACAACGCGCCCTCGCTGCTGTACTGGTGGCTGGACGGCTACCTCGACCTCAACGAAGCACAGTCGCTCCAGGTGCGTGAGGGCCTGACCACGCTACACGCCTGGCACCGCAGCCAGGCCTTGCCCGCCTATGCCGACTCTCTGCAAAAAATGCAGCGACTGGTCCCTGGCAAAGCCAGCCCCGAGCAACTGTGCGCCGTGGCCACCGAGGTGCGTGGCTTCATGCAGCAAATCGGCACACGCGCGGCAGAGCCCCTGAGCGCTCTCACACCGACTTTGCGGCCCGAGCAACTCAAGTATCTGGCCCAGCAATTTGAAAAGAAGAATAAAAAATGGCGAGAGGAATGGCTCGATGTAGCGCCCAATGAACTGGCTGATCACCGCTTCAAGCTGGCCGTGGACCGTACTGAAAACCTCTATGGCCGCCTGCAAGAGCCGCAGCGCGCCGTGTTGCGTCAAAGCATAGCCAGCTCCAGCTTTGACGCCACCATTAGCTACCGTGAAGCCCTGCGCCGCCAGCAAGACATCCTGCGCACCCTGGCAGAGCACAGCAACAACGCAGACCGCCCCGCCCATGTGAAAGCCGAACTGCTGGCCCTGATCGAGCGCAGCCTCAACTCGCCTGATGCCGCCTACCGCCAACAGCAAGAGCGCTTGATTTCAGAAGGCTGCATGATCATGACCAAGCTGCACAACAGCACCACACCAGCGCAGCGCACCAAAGCCATGGAGGTGCTGAAAGATTACGAGGCCGATGCGCGGATCTTGGCGGCGCAAAGGCCGTGAGGGGCCAAAGCCCCATTGGGCTTCGCCGCGCTAAAGCGCTGGTTTTACAAGGGTTTCAACTCACGATATTTGATGAGCTTTTTCGCGAACTCAATCATCACGCAGCCAAGGCGTTCAACCACCCTGCCGCACTTTGAACTTGCAGCTTCACGCCATCCCACTCATGCAGACGCGGTTGACGTAAATCTCGCACCAGTTGCACGGCCCGGGCTTGCGGCCACTCGCCCGCAAAGCGGACGAGGGCACGGTGAGGTTTGGGATCGGTGAGCTTGCATTCGACCAGATCGCTCAGTGTGGCACCCTCACTCAAGGCAAAGTCAACCTCGGCACCGTCTTTGGTGCGCAGGTAATGCAGGTTAGTTTCACGGCCTTGCGTGTCGTTCAAGTATTCACTGTGTTTAAGCAGGGCGCAGGCGACCAGGTTTTCGAACTGCACGCCTGCGTCACCCACCACCAGGCCGGTGTCATAGAAATAAACCTTGGGTGACTGCAAGGTGGAGCGTGCGATATTTTTACTCCAGGGGCGCACCGTAAAAACGATGTAGAGCGCCTCCAGAATTTCAAGGTATTTCTTCAGTGTGACGGGGGAGATATGCAGGTCACGCGCGATGGAGGCCAGCGACAGCGGTGAGCCTACCCGCGTGCGCAGCATTTGAGCGAAAAGACGCATGGCCTGCACTTCGGTCAGGCGTGAAAACTCCAAGACGTCGTCGCGTACCAGACCATCAAAATAAGGCCTTCGCCAGCGCTCGGCCTCTTGGACGCTGGTGGCCAAGCAAGGCTCAGGAAAGCCACCGCGCGCCAGCAAGTGGGTGAGCGCATCTTCCGCCGATGCGCCTGTTTGTTCACACCACTCGCGAACCGAAATAGGATGCAGGCGCAGCGCAAAAAACCGCCCCGCCAGTGAGTCCCCGCTTTGCCGAAACGTATCCAGCCTGGCACTGCCGGTGACGAGCAGTTGCTGCGCTGCGGGCTTGCCGTCATACACGCCTTTGAGCCAAGATTTCCACTGCGGCATTTTGTGGATCTCGTCCAGCACCAGCAGGGGTGCGCGTGCGCTCCACTGGTGGCGCTCAATCACGGCCCGATCCTCGGCTACGTCATAGTTGAGGTACTGGCTGCCCACCATCTGCGTCATCAAGGCGCGGCTGAGTGTGGTTTTGCCCGCTTGACGTGGCCCCGTGATGAAGACCATTTTTTTGGTCAAGTCACGCGCAGCGATGGCTTCTAAATAACGTTTCATCCGACTATTTTATATTTAATTATCAAAAAGTCGCGTTTTTTTGATAATTTGCCATCTAAATGACGACTTTAAAACTCACGCTTGCAAAGCCGCCCACATCGCCTGATCCCGCTCAGCCGTCCAGATGCGCGGATTTTTGATGCCTTGGGCTTCGTCATAGGCACGGCTCACGTCGAAGGGCAGGCAGTG
>JANPNG010000308.1:0-5566 GCA_031427355.1 Hylemonella sp. | reverse complement strand
TGACGAACACTCGCCCGCCGGTCAGTGGCTGATCGCCCGTGGCGTGAGACTAGCGGACTTCAACTCCTACGGTGCGCGGCGCGGCCACCATGAGGTCATGATGCGCGGCACGTTTGCCAATGTGCGCATCAAAAACCTCATGCTGCCCGCTGGCCCCGACGGTTCACGCACCGAAGGCGGCCTAACGCTGCACCAGCCCTCGGGCGAGACGATGAGCATCTTTGAAGCCGCGCAGCGTTACCTGCAAAACGGCGAGCCCACCGTGGTGTTTGCGGGCGAAGAATATGGCACAGGGTCAAGCCGCGACTGGGCCGCCAAAGGCACTCAGTTGCTGGGCATCAAGGCGGTGGTGGCGCGCAGTTTTGAGCGAATTCACCGCTCTAACCTGGTCGGCATGGGCGTGTTGCCCTTGCAGTTCAAGGGCACGGATTCTTGGGAAACTTTGGGACTCAAGGGCGACGAGTTCATCGACATCCTCCCTCACCCCGCGCTCAAACCCCAAAGCGACGCCCGCATGCACATCACCTATGACGACGGCACCGAGAAAGACGTGCTGCTCACCCTGCGCATCGACACCCCTATCGAGGTGGACTACTACCGCAGCGGCGGCATTCTGCCCTATGTGCTGCGGCAGTTGCTGGCGTGAAGCGGTCTAGCTCAGCAGGCCGTTTTCCAGGGCGTAGCGGGCCAGTTCGGCGTTGCTTCTCAGACTCAGTTTTTCCAGGATGCGGGCGCGGTAGGTAGTGATGGTGCTGGGGCTCAGGTGGAGCATCTCGCCAATTTGCACCAAACTGTCTCCAACGGCCAGACGTTTCATTACTTCCAGCTCTCGGTTGGAGAGTGTCTCGTGCGCCACGCGGTGCAAGTGATCCACCGTGTTCGCTAATTTTTCCGCCAGGAACTCACTCACGTACTTGCCCCCCGAAGCCGCTTTGCGAATGGCCGCTATCAGGGTTTCAGCCGGGGTGGTTTTTGACAAATAACCAGAAGCGCCGAGCTTGAGCGCACGCACCGCGTACATGTCTTCAGCGTAAATGCTGAACATCAGGACCTTGATGTCCGCTTGCTCATCCTTCATCTGCTTGAGCACCTCCAGCCCGTTCTTGTCGGGCAGGCCGATGTCCAGCATCACCACATCAAAGCGGGTTTTCCGCACCAGTGCCATGGCCTGAGCCGCTGTTTCGGCTTCGGCTGCAATTTCAAAATCAGGCTCGCTGGCCAGCATCAATCGCAGACCATTGCGCACTACAAGATGGTCATCGACCAGCAAAATTTTGATTGTTTTTTCAGTCATTTATTTTCTCCAAAGGGCACTGCACCACCAAGCGTGTGCCCGACCCTTCCAGTGGCAAGGTGTTGATTTGTCCACCCACATAATTCAAACGCTCGCGCAGACTGAGCAAATCCAACGCGCGGCCGCGCGTAACACTCTCAGGCACAACACCACGCCCGTTGTCCTCTACCTCTACCACCAACTGATTTTCATGAAGGTAGGCGCGAATCGCCACCTTGGTGGCCTGAGCATGCCGCTCCACATGGATCAATGATTCTTGCACCACACGAAACAACAGCGTGCTGTGTGTGGCATTGAGGTGTGCCGCACGGGCTCCCGCACTGAGATCCAACTCATAAATCAAACCGGTGCGTTGCCCAAACTGATCGACATACCATTCCAACCCACTCCACAGCCCCAAATGATCCAGCACGCTGGGACGCAAATTCGCAATGACGCTGTCCACGCAGGCGATGGCGGTGTCAGTCAAAGCCAGGGCTTCAATCTGTCTCGGGTGTTGCGGCCTTGCCGCGCTCAGGTCGGCTGCGGCCAAGACCGATAAACAGGCTTTGATACCTGTGAGCAGGGTGCCCAGATCGTCGTGAATTTCCCGCGCGATTCGAATGCGCTCGTCTTCACGGATGGTTTCCTGGTGGCCCAACAGGTCGCGTAACTCATCCAGCGCCATCCGACTTGCTGTTTGAGCTCTCTCAAGCTCATTCACCTGGATCAGCAACCGATTTTTAGATTCATCCCGCTTGGGTTGATCGCCATGCAGCATTGCGTGTCCTTCTTTTTGTTGAGCTCAAGACAGCACGCCTCAAACATCCCTCACACCTTTAGCCATAGATTATTGACGATTAAGACCGATTTTTAAACCCGGTACAGCCGGACAAGTCATAGCACATCATGTAGTTGAATGCCTACAAAAACTCGACGAATCCATCATGGCATATGGGCTCATTGCTATGTAAACTATAGCTGTCTCAAAATTTTTCGGGGAAATCATGCTTCACGACGAAACAGATAACGGCAAAGACAGGGATCAAGCAGATTTGAATCTCATGATGTCGGAGCTGGAAGGTTTGCTGCAAGTTACTACCCATGCCTTCGGCGTGGGATGGAAAGACGCCCAGCCAGGCCAGACGCTCGATATTTTCGATGAAACGCCGGACAAGGTGGCGGAATTCCAATTCGAGCTACAACAGACGGTATTGGAAAAACTAAACCTTCTTGAAAATAAACTGCTGCAACTGAAAGCGACTCGGTATCAAGATTCGCTGCGAACACCAAGTGGGTGGGCCAGCCTATTCGGCTCGCCTTGAAAACTGCTGCCACAGCAGCGCCAACGCCACCACCGCGATGGCAGAAAACCACAGAAACGACCAGTTGGCGATAGAGCCGCCGAGAAAAGTCCAGTCCACCTTGGTGCAGTCGCCACCGCCCTTGAAGATCAGAGGAATGGCCCGCTGCAGGGGGAAAGCTTCAATCATGCCGTAGAAGTCGCGCCCGCAAGACACCACCTCGGGCGGATACCACTGCAACCAGCTCTGGCGCGCAGCCACAAAAGCGCCAAACCCCGCCAGCAACATCACCAGCGCCGTACCTACGCGGTGCACCAGACGCTGGTTCACCACTGCGGTCAGGGCGGCCACAAAGACAACGCAGATCAAGGCATAGCGCTGCACGATACACATCGGGCAGGGCTCCAGCCCCACCATATGTTGCAGGTACAAACCAAAACCCAGCAAAGCCAGGCTCAGCATGGCAATAGCCAACATGACTTCACGCACACGCAATCGACTTAGCACTTGAGCTCCTTGAAAGGGTTTTGCAAAACCAGCGACAATTATTGCTGAATCAAACAAGGAATTGAATTATGGCTCGCATGGTGAACTGCATCAAACTCGGCAAAGAAGCTGAAGGTCTCGACTTCCCCCCCTACCCCGGCGATCTCGGCAAACGTTTGTGGGAGAGCGTGAGCAAGGAAGCCTGGGCGGCCTGGCTCAAGCACCAGACCATGCTGGTCAATGAAAACCGGCTGAACCTGGCCGATGCACGCGCCCGCCAGTACTTGGCCCGCCAGATGGAAAACCACTTCTTCGGCGCGGGTGCCGACCAGGCCCAGGGCTACGTGCCACCCACGGCCTGATGCAAAGCTGCGGGGAGCCGCAGGCCTGGGCGGATCAAGCCGCCTGGCGCATTCTGGATACCGGCTTCACCAATGGCCTGCGCTTTTTGCGCACCTGGCACGCTTGGCTGGCTGACGCGCAGCGCCCACGCATGCTGCATTACGTGGCGTTGGCGCGGCAAGCGCCTGAGACCGACGCGCTCTTGCAAGCCGCCCTCGCTTTCCCCGAACTACAGCCCCTCGTTCAAGCCTTGGCAGACCAGTGCCTTGACCTGCTGCCAGGCTTTCATCGCCTGAGCCTGCAAGACGGCCGCGTGCTGCTGACCCTGTGCGTGGGGGAGACCCAAACCCTGCTGCGCGAACAGCAATTTGCAGCGGACTCGGTGTTTTTGGACGCCAACTCGCTACAGGGTGAGACCAGCCGCTGGACGATCAAGGCGCTGGCACGTTGCTGCCGACGGGGCACCGGGTTGACGAGCAACGAGCCGCTTGAATCGTCACACCCAGCTTGGGCGGCATGGCTGGCGCAAGCTGGTTTTGAGGCGCCGTCCGGACATCCTTCAAAGCAATGGACGTTCAATCCGCCCTGGGAACTTAAAACCACGCGCCACCCCCACCTCGCCCGCGCGACCCGGCCCGCACAGGTCACCACCTGTGCCGTCATCGGTGCCGGTCTGGCGGGTGCAAGCATCGCTGCCGCATTGGCCCGGCGCGGCTGGCAGGTGCAGGTGCTGGACGCAGGGGCCATGCCAGCGGCGGGCGCGTCCGGCTTGCCAGTGGGGCTGATGGTGCCGCATGTTTCTGCCGACGACAGCCCGCGTTCTCGCCTCTCTCGCAACGGCATCCGGCAAACGCTGCAACAGGCCCACAGCCTGCTCAAGGCCGGGCAGGATTGGGCCATGAGCGGCGTGCTGGAGCACCGAGAGGTCGGCACCCCCAGCATCCGCACGCTGTGGCACCCCAGGGCGGCCTGGATCAAGCCCGCGCAGTTGGTGAGGGCCTGGCTGACACAGCCTGGCATCCGCTTTACCCCCAACGCTGAGGTAGCCGCCCTGCGGCGCAAAGGCGATGCATGGCTGCTGCTGGATGCACAGGGTCAGCCCCTGGCCCAGGCCAGCCACGTCGTGATCGCCAACGCCTGCGGAGCCGAGGCGTTGCTGAATGACTTGCATGCAACTTGGCCCGATGTGCGGCCACGCCTTGCCAGATTGCCAAGGCTGCAAGGCGTGCGCGGCGTCATGTCCTGGGGTGTTCATCAAGCCGATGAGCTGGCAGCCCTACCTCCTTTTCCGGTCAACGGTCTGGGTGGCCTGATTCCCAACATACCGATGGATGAACCGAACGACAAAGATCCGGCTGGGGCGCGAGCCTGGTACGTCGGGGCCACCTATGAAGCGGATGATCAAGTGGCTGCACCGGACACGGAGCAGCACCAAACCAATCTGGACAAATTGCAACAACTCCTGCCCACTGTCGCCCAAGCCCTGCGTCCTGCCTTCATAGCAGGCCGTGTGCACGCTTGGCGCGGCACACGTTGCGTCACCCCGGATCGCCTGCCCGTGGTGGGGCCACTGGACGCGGGCATGGAGGGCGACAACGCTACAGGCCCCAGCTTGTGGATCAGCGCGGCCATGGGCTCACGCGGTTTGAGCTTTGCAGTGCTCTGCGCTGAAGTGCTGGCCGCACGACTGGGGGCTGAGCCTCTGCCCCTAGAGGCGTCACTAGCGCGCCAGTTGGACGCCCTGCGTGTCCCCTCGCGAGCCTGACGGTCTTACCTTTGCTTACCGTGTGAGAACACGGCGCGGTCAACGGGGCCAGACGGCAGGCGTTGAAGATTCAGGTGGCAAAGTCGCTGCCAAGGGGAATTCTGTGGGTCTAATTCAACGCGTCGGGAAATTGCTTGTCATTGCCCTATTGGGCCTCGTCGTCGCAGGCTGCTATGTGGTTCCCGTTGGAGGGCAATATGGCTACTATGGTCACCATGGGCATCATGGCGGCTACTCGCGGCATTGAGGTTCAATCGCAATACTGTTTAGTTAGTTGATTTAGTGCTAATATTTCTCCATGTTCATTTTGAGGGGTGAATATGGCGAGAACCAAGGCCGAGTTGTCGGCTGGCGCTAGGCTGGCGGACTTTTTGACGGTCGGTTTCCTGGCGATGC
>JANPNG010000307.1:0-3031 GCA_031427355.1 Hylemonella sp. | reverse complement strand
AATTCGTAGCGTTTTCGGGCCAGCGCGCTTAGATTAACCGGGTAGCCAGGGGTGGTCATACCATTACCACCGGTGCCATTAATATTCGCGCCAGGCGCATACATATAGCTAACGGTCAGCTCTGACTTGTTAACCAGCGTCCAAGTAGCCCCCAGCGTCACATGCTGCTCAGTGGTGGCCGGCGCCAGAATATTGAAATACGTGTTCTGGCTGGTCAGCGGCATCTTGCCGTAGTTGTACCCGGCACGCAGCGTCAGATCGGGACTGTATTCATACGACACACCAAGTTTGAAAATCGTCACGTCCTTCCAGCCGAAACCGGCACCACCATCAAGACCCATAAGAGCGCTAGGTGGTGACGCAGCCGGTTGAAACGCACCAGAGTTGGCGATCGCCTTGATACTGCTGTAGTTGATCGGCTCACATCCATCGCCACCGTGGTCTTGGGCGCGGCCTTGATCGCCAACCCGAGACCATAAGTTTCAGGGATATCAAACGCCCCCTGCCCTGCAAACAGACCCTTGTATTTATCAAACTTCGACATCGCGCTACGGCTCTGGTAGGTTGCCCCCACCGTGACCGTCGGTGAGACTTCAGCCGTCCAACCCAGCTTGACACCATAGCCGGTAGAAATATCTTGACCTTGATCACTCACCGAACCAGGAGCCGAGCTTTGCCCGGCATTAGCAAAGTTTTCAAGTCCCTTTGCCTCAAACGTTTGACGGATCAGGTTCAATGAGGCACCAAAAGAATGGATGCCAACTTTCTTGGCGATGGTCGGCGCAATGAAGAGCTGCTCAAGATTGCTGTAAGTCTTGGTCGTGCCAACAAGGGCACTCCCATAGTTTGTATTCATACCCCCATTGCCATACGCCACCACGGCGAAGGCCATGTCGTTACCGATCATGCGGTTATAACCAAACTCCGGCACGAAGAACTCACGCTGCCCACTACGATAGTCACCAGCGGTAGGGCCATAGGTAGACGTGAATGTTGTCGTCCGATCCGGCATGAACATGTCCACGCCGAAGTCGACGCGGTTGCCCACATTGACGGCACCCGCGGGGTTCGTTGCAGCAGCCATGGCATCCTGCGGCAGTGCAATGCCAACGCCGCCCATGCCCTTGGCCTTCATGCCGTATCCGTGCGAAAAATAGCCGTTGGTGGCCATGGCCGCAGTCAACGGGCTTGCAATCACCGCCGCGATAGCCGCCAAACGAAATGCTTTGTTCTTAACCACAAAAATCTCCTGTATTAATTAAATTTAAAACCGACTGTCCAACTCAGAACTCAACTCAACTCAGAATTCGCCCTTGGCGCCTCGATCCAGCATTTCATAAATCGTGTCGCGCACTTTCATGGCCTCCTCCTTCAGAGGCGAGGGCAGCTTGCGGCCCATCTTCACCATCATGTCCATGTTCAGGGTATAAATCCATAGGCCGTCTTCCTTCTCCACGACCGTGAGGCGGCACGGCAAGTAGGCCGCCATGTGGGGGCTGAAATCCACCATGGTGCGGGCCGTGGCCGGGGTACAGAAGGAATAGACCTTCAGGAATTTTTGCGGTGTGCCGGTGCGCGCTGCCAATTCCTGCGACAGGGGCAACTCGCCCACGCCCTTCATGTTGCGCTCAGCGGCGATCTGGGTGAACACCTGCTCAATGTCGTTCACCGTCACGCCCGTTTTGACCTTTCGCTCCCAGGTGGTGGCCACGGCAATGTCGCCGCCGCTGTCCACCCAGCGGTCCCACATCTTGCTAGCCTCTGTGCCCGCGCCGTCTTCGAGCTTGCTCAAGGTGCTGATGGTGCCGCAGCCGGTTAAAAAAACAGCGGCCAACAGGGGTAGCCAGCGCAGGGATTTAGTCATTAGATTCACGTTTCATTCCTTGTTCAAAGCGTGCCACCAGAGGCACAGAAGTTGCCGATGGCAATAAGAAAATTCTTTGCCCCCGGCTCATAACGCATCTTGATTCAAGACGATTCAACAGGGTATCGGTGCTTACCCTATACCCTACGGGGTAAGGTAAAAAAAATAAATCAGATCCTTGGAGCCTTGGAGAAATCTGGCACACTGACTGCGTTTCAACCCTCCAGACAGTCAAGGTCTATGGCAAGCAAAAGCACTCAAAGCGTCAGCAAAACCTCAGCGACAGCGTCCACCTTCCGAGCCGAGCACCAAAAAGACGTGGTCAATCGCCTGCGCCGGATTGAGGGGCAGGTACGCGGGCTGGTGGAGATGATTGAGAGTGGGCGCCCCTGTGAAGATGTCGCCTTGCAGATGTCGGCTGCCCGCAAAGCGATGGACAAGGCCTTTTACCGCATGATGGCCTGCTCGATCATGGAGGCGATGCACGACACCGACAACAACGCCCAGGCCATGGTCGAGGTAGCGCGCTCGACCCGCTTGCTGGAAAAATTCGGCTAAAAATCGAGCCGCCGGATCAGGCCCACGGATTACTTGGCACCAGCCAGCACCCAGCCTGCCAATGCTTTGGCATCGGCGTCACTCAGAGCCGCTTGAGCCGGCATGGGGATAGGACCCCACTTGCCGGAGCCGCCCTTTTTGATACTGGCCGCCATTGTGGTTTCCGCGTCCTTTTGTCCGCTGTATTTTTTACCAACATCCTGAAAAGCGGGCCCCACCAATTTTTTGTCAATGGCGTGGCAGGCCATGCAATTGTTTTTTTGTGCCAACTCCTTGCTGGCAAAAGCGGGGGCCGACAGCAGAGCGGCGCAAGCCAGTGTCATGTGCAACAGTTTCATCATCTTCTCCTTGGGTTGGGGGGGTACGTGAAATAGGGGGATGGTTCAGAGGTAGCGAGCAGCCATCGCTTCCAGCGCAATCGGTTTGATTTTTGAGGCTTGACCCGCACAGCCAAAAGCCTCAAAGCGGGCCTTGACAATACCGCGCGCCGCATTTTTCGCCGCCACCAAGGCCTTGCGCGGATCAAACTCGCTGGTCTGCTGTGCAAACAATTGCCGCATGGCACCGGTCATGGCCAGACGGATGTCGGTGTCGATGTTGATCTTGCGT
>JANPNG010000306.1:0-6463 GCA_031427355.1 Hylemonella sp. | reverse complement strand
TTTCATTTTGCTCGGGCCTGCGGCCTTCACGGCTGCGATGTACTCAGCCGCCGTCTTGTAAGGGGCTTCTGCATTGGTCCACAGCACAAACTGATCCAGCGCCAACATGGCCACGGGGGTCATGTCGCGCCAGTTGAAGGGGACGCCTGTCGCCAGCGGGGTGGTGAAGAGGTTGGCCAGCGTGATGACGATCTTGTGCGGATTGCCCTTGGACTCTTTGACATCCAGAAAACCTTCAGCACCTGCACCGCCGGATTTGTTCACCACAATCATGGGCTCTTTCATCAGCTTGTGCTTGATGATGATGCCCTGGAGCAGACGTGCCATTTGGTCAGCGCCGCCGCCTGTACCCGCCGGCACGATGAACTCGACCGGCTTGGTGGGCTCCCACGCGGCCATGGCAGGGGTAGAGGCCAGCAGCCCAGAGGCGGCGATCAGCCCGAGGCTTGTCTTTACAAATGCAGATTCCAACTTGGTGCTCATGTTTTTAATCATGATGTCTCCTGTTATTGAGGGTTAATTCCACGTTTCAACCGTTTGTGTGAGCCTGATTTTTAGGCTTGCATCAGGCAGCGCAGTGTAGTTTATGCAAGCTCAAAAAAACTCTCTTGATGGGGGTCAATTTTCCGAATTTAGGCGGGTCAGCTAAGGGATAACACGGGGGTGCTATCAATGCACCAAGAAAGTGATGACCTCTTCTGGTTGGATTAAGCGGCGACAAGTGCGAAGGCGTTAACGAATTCGGCGCTGCTCATTTTCTTGCCGCCTTCGGGCTTGAGCTTGAGCACTTCGATCATGCCGCCTTGGGCGTTGATGAAAATGGAGGTCTCGGTGATTTTTGCAACCGTACCCGGTTTGCCTTTGACGTCACCAAAGCGGTGGATCGGGCGCTTGCGGCAGTCAAACAGCCACACCTTGGTGCCGCCCAGCTCCGTCCAGGCGCCAGGGGCCGGGTTGCAGGCGCGGATCAGGTTGTACACCTGATCCACATGGTTTGCCCAGTTGATTTTGGATTCATCGGCTCTGAACCAACCTTCGTAACTGGCTTGCGATTCGTCCTGCACCTGCTCGGTGTGCTTGCCACTGACCACCAGGTCAGCCGCTTCCAGCAGTGCGGCCACACCCAACGGGAACAGGGCATTGAAGTACACATCGCCCAGCGTGTCGTCGGGGCCGATGGGGCAGGTTTTTTGCAAGATAACGGGGCCTTCATCCAGGCCGTCGGTGGGGCGAAAAACGCTCAAGCCGGTTTGCGTATCCCCGCGCGCAATCGGCCAGTTGATGGAGGAGGGGCCACGGTACTTGGGTAAGAGCGAGGGGTGGTACTGGATCGTGCCGTGTTTGGGAATGTTGGCCAACGACTGAGGCACAAATTGCAGCACAAAGGCCATGACGCCGATGTCCGCATTCAACTCCCGCATGGCCTGCTCGGCCTCAGCGCTCTTGAGGTTGGGAAACTGGAGCACGCGGCAGCCCAGCGCTTGCGCCGCTGCACACAGCGCATCGGGTTTTTCACCGGGTTTTTCTGGTTTGCAAAAGACAGCCGCAATCTCGTCACCCCGGGCCACAAAGGCCTCTAGCGCAGCCTTGCCAAAGTCTTGTTGACCAATGATTGCAATTCTCATGACAGGCGATCCCTTAAAAGTCAGTGTTAACGAAACAGAAAATAAGCCGCCAGCACGTACAAGACTGTGGCGAATGCTTTTTTAAGCGGTTGAATGTCCATGCGGTGCGCTGTGCGCGCACCCAGGGGGGCCGTGAAAATGCTGGCCATCGAGATGACCAGCAGGCCTGGCACATACACATAGCCCAAAGCGCCTGGCGGCATGTCCGGCATGTTTTGACCGGCCCAGATGTAACCCAGCGTCCCCGCAAAAGCTATGGGGAAACCCAGCGCGGCCGAGGTGGCCACGGCCTGATGAATCTTGATGTTGCACCAGGTCATGAAGGGCACCGAGACAAAGGCACCGCCTGCGCCCACCAGGCTGGAGAGCAAGCCGATCACATTGCCCATACCGAACATGCCCATCCAGCCAGGCAAGACACGCGTGGCTTGCGGTTTGCGGTTCAAAAACATTTGCGTGGCTGAGAACGCGACAAAAATCGCAAACAAAATGCTCAAGGCTTTGGTGGGCATGGCCACGGCGATTTGTGCGCCCAGCAATGAACCCACCAAGATGCCGGGGGCCAGCAATTTGACGGCAGGCCAAAGCACGGCACCGCGCTTGTGATGGGCCCAAACGGAAGAGAGCGAGGTGAAGCAGATGGAGCCCAGCGACGTGGCCACCGCCATCTTTAAAACGTAGTCCGCAGGGAAGCCCTTGGACGTCAGCATGAAAGACAAGAAGGGCACCATGACCATGCCACCGCCGATGCCCAAGAGCCCCGCCAGGAAACCGGCACACGCGCCCATCAGGGCCAGTTCAGCAATCAGCAGGGATTCGAGAATCATTTGTTGTTTTATAAGGTGTCTGCAAGTGCCACCAGGCCGCATCCTGAACCGGGGTTCAGGTGGGCGAGGTCAGCTTTAGCTTCGGGTTCATCTAACGCGAGATGATCACACCAGCCAGGCGATGTTCCAAGCCCGGGCTCAATGAGCATTGGTTCAAGGAATTAAAAGCCCAGTGGCATTGCAGACAGGGTGAATTGTAGGCCTTGGCACCGACAAAATTTCAGGCAACAGAGTTGGAGCTAAATGAGCTGACCGTCTTCGCTCAATACTGCGTCCAGCCGATGGATCAGGGAGACGAGCAACAAATCCTGGTCAGGCTGCGCGTCACTCCCCGGCTTAACGGTAGGGGCGGCTAGAGGCAAGGCTTGTGTTGCTGTCAGGCTGGCCCGATGCTCTCGTTCTGACAGGTCAAACGCCAGGTTCAAGGAGGCCAACACCGCGATGCGGTCGCGCGCCTTGACCTTGCCGTTGTCGCGGATTTTGCACATGGCGCTATCGACCCGTTCCACTGCGTCGAGTAAACGGGACTCTCCGCCTTCAGGGCAACCCAGCAGATAACTCTGCCCCATGATTTGAACTTCCAGTTGCTTCACGTGGCTCCTTTGTGCGATTCGGTACTCGTGGCGTCCGTCAGGCGCTCCAGCAAGGCGTCCACACGGGCTCGTGCTGCACCCAGTCGAGATTTAAGCGAGTCGCGTTCAGTCGTGAGTGATTGAACCTGCTCGTTCAGCAAGGCGTTGGTGCGTTGCAGCTCCTGGTAGCGGACCAGCAGTCGATCCACACGTTCGCTGAGCTGCTCGATTTGGTGAGGGTGGGACATATCACGCGCATTGTAGGGTTTGCGCAAGCATCCCAACGTAAAATCAAACCCGTTGGTGCTCGCGGTGTGGTTCACACGCCGCAGTTCAACGGGAAGCAGGAGGGTCGAGTCGCTCAGGGTGACTCAAGTACCTCACCTGCGCTGCCCCCGCAACGGTCAGTGGACGAATCTCTCGATTCATCTTTCATCAATCAGCCACTGGGTGCCTTGAACAAGCACCTGGGAAGGCGATGAAGGTTGCTCCACCAGCCCGGATACCGGCCAACAAGGTGGCTTCATGCTTGCGTGAAGCCGTAACGCCCATGCGCTGTCGGGGAAGATGGCGAGGGTTTTTTTGTTGATTGTTAATCTTATGAAAACTGGTTTTTCCATGGCGCGTTTTGACGTGCCCGCTCGCATGAAGCTTTCGGTGCTCGCGCTTTCCTGTGCAGCGATTTTTCCTGTGGCTGCGCAAACCGTCGCACAGTTGCCGACAACCACGGTGACGGCCAACCGTTTTGAGCAAGATATTCAGTCTGCTCCGGTGGCGGTCTCTGTACTCACGGGTGCGCAAATTCTGGCCTCAGGCGCGACCGACGCCAATGACGCCATTCGCAAACTACTGGGCATAGCGTCTCGAACCGATTTGACCGGTGGACGCGACTATTCGCTGGACTTGCGCGGTTTCGGTGCCACCGCTGATCAGAATGTGGTGGTGATTGTGGATGGCATCCGCATCTCTGAAAACGAAGGCACCACGGCGCGGCTGAGCGCCATTGCGCCGGAGATGATCGAGTCCATTGAGGTGGTTCGTGGGGGCTCCAGCGTGCGGTGGGGCGAAGGGGCCAGCGCTGGCTTGATTAACGTCGTGCTCAAGCAGAGCACGACCAAGGGCGTGTCGGGCTCGGTGACCGGCCAGCTTGAAAGCTATGCGGGCCGGGACGGGCGCGCCAATCTCAGAGTGGGCGGCGAAAACGTCGGGTTTGATGCGAATCTTCGCAGCTACGCAAGCAACTCCTATCGCGATAACAACGCAGTTCGCCAAGACACTGCTTCTGTCGGACTCAGCGCCCAGTCGGGAGCGCTGAAACTCCGCCTCAGAGTGAACACCGAAGACCAAAATAGTCGTTTTCCGGGCCCACTGACGTTTGCGCAATATCAGGCCAATCCGCAGCAATCCGTCACGCCTAACGACTTCGGTAAGTTTGCGGAGACCCGTCTGACGGCTGGCGCCGAATATCGGAGCGGTCCTATGACGTATGCGCTCGACATGGGCACCCGGAATCGGGACGCCAGCAGCAACTTTGCCAGCTTCAGTTTCAGCGGCCAAACCAAGAGCAGCAGTTATCAGGTGTCACCAAAGGTTATCTACACCGGGGCTTGGGCTGCCAGCGCGGTGACCCTGGTGGCCGGTGCCGACTTCAATCGCTGGAACTACGCTGCCACCAGCAACTTCTTGCAAAATGAAGTCGCCTTCCAGTTCAATGAAGCGTACTACCTGAGCGGCGATCTGCTCCTCCCGACGGGAACGCGGCTGCTGGGCGGTGTGCGCCAGGAGCAGGCAAACAAGCGGGCCGAGGATGCAGCCAACTTTGTCAGCTACAACCGCTCAGACCGACTCGACGCCTGGGACCTGGGCCTGAGCCAAACTTTGTTCAGCGGCTTCAATGCCTATGCGAGAACGGCCAAGGCCTATCGCCTGCCCAATGTGGACGAGAACCGATTTTTGTCCGCTGCCTTGCGACCCCAGACGACGCGTGATCTTGAGGTCGGCATCAAATGGCGTAACCTGGCCGATCAAAGCGCCAGTTTGCGGATTTTTGAGCAAAACGCCATTGACGAAATCGCTTTCAATCCGCTGGACCCGGCCTGCGCGCCCTTTGGCTGCAATGCCAATCTGGATCCCACCCGCCGCAGCGGCGTGGAGCTTGAGGGCCGCGCGCCTTTGGGTAAAGCACTGGTGCTGAGCGGATCGGTGCAAACCGTGCATGCCCGTTTCAGCGAGGGCAGCAACGCGGGTCGCGAAATTCCATTGGTGTCATCGGTATCAGGCGCCGTGCGCTTGAACTGGGCGATTGACGCCCGGCAAAGCCTTAACCTGGGCGTCCAGTTCCTGGGCAGTGCACGGTTTGGCAACGACAACGACAATAGCTGCTCAGGCCGCATCCCGGCGCGTCAGCTGCTGGATGCCCGCTACAGTTGGCGAATGGACCGGGTCGAACTGTCGCTCGCGGCCAACAATCTGACGGACGAGAAGAGCTATAGCAATGCCTTCAGTTGCACCACAGGCAGCCTGTATCCTGACCCTGGCCGCACTCTCAGGGCCGCCATCAAGTACGCTTTCTGATTTCACCGTCTGAATGTTGTCAAAACCAGGCCCCCAACGCATCGTCTGCCTCACAGAAGAAACCACCGAGTGGTTGTATCTGTTGGGGCAGGAGGCGCGCATTGTGGGTATCTCGGGCTACACGGTGCGCCCGCGTCGGGCGCGGGAAGAAAAGCCCAAGGTCAGTGCTTTTCTGAGCGCCAAGATCGACAAGATTTTGGCGCTGCAACCTGACTGTGTGTTTGGATTTTCTGACCTGCAAGCCGACATTGCAGCGGCCTTGATTCGCCAGGGCATTCAGGTCACGGTCTTTAACCAGCGCAGCGTGGCCGAGATTTTTTCGATGATGTACCAAGTAGCGGCCATGGTGGGCTGCGCTGAACAGGGTCTGGCCTTGATGGCCGACATGCGAAGCAAGCTGGACGTCATCCGAACAGCGGTGCAGGAACTGTCGCGCCGCCCTCGGATTTATTTTGAGGAGTGGGACGAGCCACACATCAGCGCCATTCGATGGGTGTCGGAGCTGATGGGTATTGCGGGTGGGGATGACTGCTTTCCCGAGCTGGCTAAAGAATCCTTGGGCAAGAACCGCATCATTGTCGATGGGGCCGAGATCGTGCGGCGCAACCCAGACATCATCATCGGCTCCTGGTGCGGCAAGAAGTTCCGCCCCGAGAAAGTCGCGGCCCGCCCTGGCTGGCAGGACGTGAGTGCAGTCAAACACGGGCAATTGTTTGAGATCAAATCGGCCGATATTTTGCAGCCCGGCCCGGCGGCCTTGACCGATGGCGTGGCGCAGCTGCATCGCATCATCATGGCCTGGGGTGCAAAGCATGGCTAAGTGGCACCTGGCCTGGGTGTTGGTGGTCCTGCTGGGCGATCTCGC
>JANPNG010000305.1:0-2138 GCA_031427355.1 Hylemonella sp. | reverse complement strand
GTCCAGCAATGTGGAGTACACCTTCATGTTGCGGCCATCATCGGTAGCTTTATTGAAGGGCTCAAACACGGCGGGCACCGGGTCAACCTGGCCTTTGCACGCCGCGCGGGCCAAGTCCAACAGGCTTTTGACTTCGGTGTGGTCGGCAATTACGGTGCCGTCCATGCCAATGTAGACAAGGTAGTACGGGTGCAGCCGGTTTTTTTGCTGGATGGTCACTCCCGGCGTGCCGCTCAAAACGCGGTTGCGCAGGGTAAAAATCACGCCGGGCAACAGGCCCTTATCCACATTGGCAGGCACCACGGCATGCAAACCATTGGGCAGGCGGGACATATCACCATCAGCGCCATTGGCTTTGACGTAGTTCAGCAGGTCCATGCGGAAGTCGTTGAGGCCCAAGTCGGTGATGGACACCCCGGTTTTGAGGTCTTCCATTTCAATGACCTCTTCTTGCAGGCGGCGTAATTGCTCCTTGCGGTAGGCCACGTCATTGGACTGGGCAGACAGGACGTTGTCATCACCTGTGGCGGTTACGTCGGCAATCATCATGCGGCTTTCGACCCGCTCTTTCAGGCGGATGTACTCGTCCAGGCTGATATCGGGCCAGTAGTTGACCAACTGGATGCGCGCATTGGGTGAGCCAATACGGTCCACCCGGCCAAAGCGCTGGATGATGCGCACGGGGTTCCAGTGGATGTCGTAGTTGATAACGGTATCGCAGTCCTGCAAGTTCTGGCCCTCGGAAATGCAGTCGGTGCCGATCAGCACGTCAATTTCGCCCGGCTCATGGGGCATGGTCAACGCTTTTTCTTTGGCGCGCGGCGCAAAGAGCGTGAGCATGGTCTGAAAATCCACGCCTTGGCGGGGGTTGGCTGCAAGCCTGAGCGTGGTCTTGGGCTCGGCGGAACCAGTGACTTTACCGGTATGGATGACGTGCTTCTGGAACAAGCTAGAGGCCAGGTTCTCATACAGATAGTGGGCGGTGTCGGCAAAGGCGGTGAATATCAGCAGCTTGCGGTTACCGGGATTGATGGGGTTGGCCAGCTTGTGCTCAATTTGGGCTTTGAGGTGTTGGAGCTTGGCGTCATCTGCGGGGGTGATTTTGGCCATTTCAGCCAAGAGCCCGTCAATGACGGCCAGGTCGGCGCTCAGGTCGTATTCCCATGATGGCAAGTCCATGTCGCCCAGGTCAATTTTGACCTTGCCGCCCGTGGTGTTCTCGCCCGTATCACTCACGTCATCCAGGTCTGGCAGCGTCTCGTCATCAAAATCAGCGTCTTCAAACACGGATGCTTGGTCGGTGAACGTCACAGACTTGCCCGATTTCTTGAACGCAATGATCTTGTCCAGTGCATTCTGGTGGTTGCTTTGCAGGCTCTGCAAGGTGAGCCGAAACGAAGCGACCGAACTTTCCAAGCGTTTAAGCAAATTGACGGTCATCAGCGCCTGCAAGCTCTTTTCGCGGTCGGCCTGTTTGAGCTTGCCACCGCCACCGCCTACGGTGGTGTCGTACATGTCTTCGTACTTCTTGATGCGACTGGGCAGGATGTAGCTCACGGGTGCGTACACGGCCAGTTTCAACAGGCTGAGCTGGTTGAAGATGTCGTTGAAGCCAATGACATCGGTGCGCAGGGTCAGCGGGCAGTGGAATGACAAGGGTTTGAGGCGTTCGGGGAAGTTGCCAATGTCCTTGGTGTCGTAGAAGGTCTCGATGTGTTTACGGGATCGGGCGATGGTGACGCTGTCCAACAGCTCGAAAAAGTCGAAGTCCAGGGCGCTCAATATGGCACTGGCGGTACGGTCGTCCGGGGGCAACTTGGTCCAGTTGTTAAACGCGGCTTGCGCACGGCGGAATATCTCGTCAATGTCTTTTTCAGTGCGCAGCTTGTCACCCAGCAGCCCGGCGTTGCCTTCGTAGGCCAGGGCCAGTTGGTTGCGCAGGTCGTTGAACCGGTTGTTGACCGGGGTGGCGGACAACATCAGCACCTTGGTTTTCACGCCCTGCTTGATGACCGAGTTCATCAGCTTCTGGTAACGGGTTTCCTTGTCCTTGTAGGCATCGTTGTTGCGAAAATTGTGTGACTCGTCAATCACCACCAGATCGTAATTGCCCCAATTAACCCGGTTGAGAGGCATGC
>JANPNG010000304.1:0-6265 GCA_031427355.1 Hylemonella sp. | reverse complement strand
GTGGCGGCAGCGGCCACGGTGGCACTGGATGGCGAGCGGGTCGCGCGCGTGCGAGTCGGACTGAGCGGAGTGAGCGCCGTAGCGCGGGCCTGGGAAGAAATTGTTCGCCCTTTCGCCGGCCGCATTGCGGATGCGGCGTGGCCGGCGCAAGTGGCGCTCGCGCTGCGGGAGGCGGTTTCTCCCGAAGACGATCAGCGCGTATCGGCGGTCTACCGCAAGGAGCTGACCCAGGCGCTGGTGGAGCGGGCTCTCGTGCGGGCCCTGGGCCAAGCCAAAGGATGATTCATATGGACAAGCGTTCGATCACGCTGACCGTCAACGGTCGCAACCACGAACTGCTGGTTGAACCGCGCAAGCTGCTGGCCGATGCGCTGCGCGAGGATTGTCGCCTCACCGGAACCCATGTGGGCTGTGAGCATGGCGTGTGTGGCGCCTGCACGGTGCTGGTTGATGGCAAACCGGTGCGATCCTGCCTCACCTACGCAATCCAGATGGAGGGGCATGCGGTGTCGACGATAGAGTCGGTTGCCGTCAATGCGGAGTTTTCCCCCATTCAGCAGGCGCTGCACCAGGAGCACCGCTTGCAGTGTGGTTTTTGCACGCCGGGCATCGTGATGACATTCGAAGCGTTCCTCAAAAGCAATCCCGAGCCGAGTGACGAGGAAATTCGTGATGCGCTGTCGGGAAACCTGTGCCGCTGCACCGGTTACCAGAATATCGTGAAGGCGATCCAGAGGGCGGCCGAGCAGATGCGAAAGACACCGGACTATGTCGCACCCTGAGTTCCATTACATCGGCCAGCATCTGCCGCGCAAGGAGGACTACCGGCTGCTGACCGGGCAGGGCCGCTATGTGGACGACATCGAAGTTCCGGGAGCCCTGCATGCATGCTTTGTACGTTCGCCCCACGCCCATGCCCGCATCGTATCGATCAATGGGGAAGCGGCGCGCCAGATGCCCGGTGTGGTCGCGATTGTGACCGGCCATGACCTGGCGCGGTGGACTACCCGCCAGCGCATGGCGCCGCCGATCGACGGCCTGCAAGCCATGGAGATGGACACCCTGCCGGTGGGCAAGGTGCGTTTTCAGGGCGACCCGGTGGCCTGCGTGATTGCCCTGGACCGCTACCTGGCCGAGGATGCCGTCGAGCAGGTGCAGGTGAGCTACGAGGTGCTGCCCGCTGTCACGACCATGTGGCAGGCGCTGGAACCCGCCGCCCCGCGCGTGGACGACAGTCTGACGTCCAACCTGGTATCGCACCAGCAGGCGGTGCACGGCGACCCGAATGGACGCCAGCGCGAGGCGCACCGGGTGGTGGAGAGCAGCTTCTCGATGCAGCGGCAGACGCAGTTGCCGATCGAGACGCGCGGCTGCATCGCGGTGTGGGACGAGGGGCGCCAGCATCTGACCTTCCATGTCGGCAACCAGGTGCCGCATCCCTATCGCACCACGCTGGCCGGGCGGCTGCGCCTGTCGGAGTCGCAGGTCACGGTGATTTCGCAGGACGTGGGTGGTGGCTTCGGCCAGAAGATTGCGCTCTACCGCGAAGAGCTGACGGTAGCCGCCATCGCGCGACACCTGAAACGGCCGGTGCGCTGGCGCGAGGACCGGCTGGAAAACCTGCTGGCCTCCTCGCAGGCGCGCGAGGATTTTTGCCGCACCCGCGCCGCCGTCAGCGCCCAAGGGCAACTGCTGTCACTGGCGCTGGAGATCGTCGAGGACTTCGGCGCCTACAGCTTCTACCCGGGCAACTACCTGGCGCGTGTGGTGGCCATGATTCTGACCGGCCCGTACAAGGTGCAGGACTACAGCTATGACGTCAAGGTGGTGCTGAGCAACAAGGTCGGCAACGGCCCGATGCGCGCGCCCATGGCCATCACCAGCTGGGTGATGGAAGGCACGATGGACGCGGTCGCACGCGCGCTCGGGCTGGACCCGGTGGCCGTGCGTCGGCTCAACATGCTGCACCCGCATGAGCTGCCTTACACCATGGCCACCGGCGAGGTGCTGGCCGACATCACGCCACGCGAAACCCTAGAGGCGGCGCTGGCCGCCATCGGCTACGCAGATTTCCGTCAGCGCCAGCAGCAGGCCCTTGCAGCAGGGCGGTACTTGGGCTTGGGTATCTGCACGGTGGTCGAGTCCACCACCTACGGTTCACGCTTTTACAAGGCCGCTGGCATTGCCGGTTCGGGCCACGAAGCGGCCTGGCTGCGCATCGAACCCTCGGGGGCAGTCAATGCTTCAGTCGGTCTGGGGCCCACCGGCCAGGGCTACGAAACTTCGCTGGCCCACGCTGTGGCTGAAGGTCTGGGTGTGGCGCCGCCACAGGTGCGCATCCATCTCGGCCACACGGACATTGCACCGTACGGCATGGGCAGTCGCGGCGCGCGCGGCGGCACGGCCGGCGGGGGCACGCTGTACCTGTGCGCCCAGGAGGCGCAGGCCAAGGTACTGGCGATTGCGGCGCATCATCTCGGGCTGATGGACAGCAAGTCGCTGCGCCTGCGGGACGGTCGTGTTGAAAAGCGGGTCGATGGCGAGTGGATCCCTGCGGGTCTGGCACTGACCGATGTGGCGCGCATCGCCTACCTGGACCCGACCGCACTGCCTGCGGGCATGAGTCCAGGACTGGAGTTCCACAAGACCTACGACCCGCCACCGATGACCTATTCGAATTCCACCCATGTCTGCGAGGTGGAGGTGGATGCAGCCACCGGCGCTATCCGTTTTCAGCGCTATGTGGTGGCCGAAGACTGCGGCACCGTGCTCAGTCCGGTGGTGGTGGAGGGCCAGCAGCATGGCGCCATCGCCATGGGCCTGTCGGGAACGCTGTTCGAACAGGTGCTGTACGACGAGACCGGGCAGAACCTGTCGGGCACGCTGGCCGACTACCTGGTGGCCACGGCGCACGAACTGCCCCACATTGAAATCATCTCCATGCACACGCCCAACCGCGCCACGCCTGCGGGTATCAAGGGCATGGCCGAGGGCGGCGTGATGGGGGCGATCGGCGCTTTAAGCAACGCCGTCAACGATGCACTCGCGCCACTGGGCGTGGTGGTGAACCAGCAGCCGCTGAGCCCGATGTACCTGCGTGGCCTGATCCGACAAGCATCCGACATCCCTGCGAAACCTTGAACAAAACATCCATCATGAACAACACTTCCAAACCCAAAAACAAATCTCGCGTCGGCTTCATCGGCCTGGGCAATATGGGCCGCTTCATGGCCGGCCACATCCTGGCCGCCGGTCATCCCCTGAATGTCTATAACCGTTCGCGCGACAAGGCCGACGATCTTCTGGCGCGTGGCGCGGTCTGGTGCGCCACGCCGGGCGAGGTCGCCGCCAACTCCGATGTGGTCATCACCATGGTCGGCTACCCCCATGACGTGGAACAGGTCTATCTGGGCGCAGACGGCATCGTGGCGCGCGCCCATCGTGCGCTGCTGATCGATATGACCACCTCCAGCCCCGAACTGGCCGTGCGCATTGCAGCGCAAGCGGTCAAGGTGGGTTGTCGTTCGCTCGATGCACCGGTCTCGGGTGGCGACATTGGCGCGCGCGACGCCAAGCTGGCCATCATGGTCGGCGGCGATCAGACCGCGTTCGACGAAGCTTTGCCAATCCTGCAACTCATGGGCGCCAATATCGTATTGCAGGGCGCCGCCGGCGCCGGACAGCACACGAAGATGTGTAACCAGATCGTGATTGCTTCGACCATCATGGGTGTCTGCGAAGGGTTGGCCTATGGCAAGGCCGCAGGCCTGGATTTGTCCACTGTGCTCAAGTCCATCGGCGGCGGAGCGGCTTCTGGTTTCCAGCTCAACATCATGGGTGGCAAGATCATCAACAACGACTTTGCGCCAGGCTTTTACATCGAACACTTCATCAAGGATCTGGGCATTGCGCTGGCTGAAGCGCAGCGCATGAAGCTCGAAATGCCAGGCTTGGCGCTGGCGCGCAAGCTCTATGAAGATCTGGCGCAACAGGGCCACAGCCGACTCGGAACCCAAGCATTGATTAAACACTACGGGGGCTGACCATGGCCATGGAATTCTCCGGCGAATACCGCATCCCGGCCCCGCAGCAGCGGGTGTGGGATGCGCTGAACGACCCTACAGTGCTGCAAGCCTGCATTCCCGGGTGCAAGCAACTCGAAAAAATTTCCGCTACCGAGTTCACGGCCATCGTCGCCGCCAAGGTGGGGCCGGTGTCGGCCACTTTTCGTGGCAACGTCGTGTTAAGCGATCTGGACCCGCCGCGCAGCTACACCCTGACGGGCCAGGGCCAGGGCGGCGCCGCCGGCTTTGCCAAGATGAGCGCGCGGGTCGCGCTGAAAGAAGAAGAGAGCGACACCGTGCTCACCTACACCGCGAGCGCCGAGATCGGCGGCAAGCTCGCCAGTGTGGGCAGCCGGCTGGTACAGACCGTGGCTAAGAAGAATGCGGACGATTTTTTTTCTGCCTTCGCCCGACGGCTGGGCGGCACGGGGGTGAAAGAGGCCGTGGTGCCAGTCGCCGCGCCTGCGGCTGGAGCGCTGGAGTCCGCCGGCCTGCCCTTGAGCAGGCCGGCACCTGCCGGGTTCTTCAGTTCGCTGAGCGCCCCGGTGCCAGCCTGGCTGGTTGTTTTTGTATGTGGCATTGGTTTCGCACTCGGCTACTGCATCGCGCGCTAGCGTTGACATTGCGCATGGAAACTATTGGGAGATCGCATGGCCATTTCAGTCTTTGATTTGTTCAAGGTAGGTATCGGCCCCAGCAGCTCGCACACGGTAGGCCCCATGCGCGCGGCAGGCCTGTTTGCACTGTCATTGAAACAAGAGGGCTTGCTCGATCAAACCGCCAGTGTCAAAGCAGAACTGTATGGTTCTTTGGGGGCGACCGGCAAAGGGCACGGCTCAGACATCGGGATCATGCTCGGTCTGATGGGCCATACGCCCGATGCGGTGGATGTGGATGCGGTGCCCGGCATCATGAAAAAGGCCCGGTCGCTTGAAACGATCTCTTTGCTCGCCATGCACCCCATCGCGTTTCGCGAGAAGGAACATTTGCTGATGTACCGTCGCGAAGCGATGGCCGAGCATCCCAACGGGATGCAATTCAGCGCGTTTGACGCGGCCGGCGAACTCCTGCGCCAGGCCAAGTATCTGTCGGTAGGGGGTGGCTTCGTCGTCACGCTGGGCGCCAGGAATGACAAGGTCCTCACGAGCTACCAAGACGTGCCCTACCCGTTCACCTCGGGTGACCTGTTGCTGGCCGTGTGCAAGCAACAGGGCTTGAGCATCAGTGAGGTCATGTGGGCGAACGAGCGCACGTGGCGCACGGATGATGAAATTCGCAGCCAACTGCTTGACCTCTGGCGCGTCATGCGCGAATGTGTGCAGCGTGGCCTCACGCATGAGGGCACGCTGCCGGGGCCGTTCAAGGTGCAGCGCCGTGCGCCGATACTGGCGGCGCAACTCAGGGCACGCGCTGAAAGAGTACTCAGTGACCCGCTGTCGGTGCTGGACTGGGTCAACGTATACGCCTTCGCCGTGAACGAAGAGAATGCCGCCGGAGGTCGCGTGGTCACCGCCCCGACCAACGGCGCCGCTGGCGTCATTCCGGCGGTGCTGCACTACTACGACAAATTCATCGCCAACGCGACCGACGATGGCGTCATCGAGTTTCTGCTGACCGCCGCCGCGATTGGCATTCTTTACAAACTCAATGCGTCGATTTCGGGTGCCGAGGTCGGGTGCCAGGGTGAGGTGGGGGTGGCCTGTTCCATGGCCGCGGCTGGTTTGGCGGCCGTGATGGGCGGGAGTCCCGAGCAGATCGAGAACGCAGCCGAGATCGGCATGGAGCACAACCTGGGTTTGACCTGTGACCCTATCGGCGGCCTGGTCCAGGTGCCTTGCATTGAGCGCAATGCCATGGGCGCAGTCAAGGCGCTCAATGCCGCACGTCTGGCGCTGCAAGGCGACGGCCAGCATGTGGTGAGCCTGGACAAGGTGATCAAAACCATGCGCGAGACGGGCGCTGACATGAAAACAAAATACAAGGAAACCTCGCGCGGGGGGCTGGCGGTCAATATCGTTGAGTGCTGAAGGGCGCGCGTTCGATTTTGATTTTGAACTAGCTGCCCACCACCGACCAACCCGCGTGGCGGTTGACCTTGTTGTTCTCGTAGTCCCACAGCGTGCCGCAGCGCTCGCAGCGGTAGCGGGTGATGGTGACCGTGCCGTGTTTGTGTTCCACGCTGCGGTTGGTGCCTTGCATCA
>JANPNG010000303.1:0-3263 GCA_031427355.1 Hylemonella sp. | reverse complement strand
CTGGTGCAAAACAGATCGGCCAAATCATGGCGAACATGCTTCTTGTCGGTCACCCGGGTCAGACCACCGGTGCCCGGCAACACGCCCAGCAGCGGCACTTCGGGCAAGCTCACGGCCGAGGCACGGTCGTCCACCAAAATGATCTCGTCACAGGCCAGGGCCAGCTCATAGCCACCACCGGCGCAAGTGCCATTCACGGCCGCCAGAAACTTCAGGCCACTGTGGGTGGATGAATCTTCCAGGCCGTTGCGCGTCTCGTTGGTGAACTTGCAGAAGTTCACTTTCCAGGCGTGACTACTAACCCCCAGCATGAAAATATTGGCCCCAGAGCAAAACACCTTGTCCTTGGCGCTGGTCACCACCACGGTGCGTACTTCGGGGTGTTCGAAGCGAACGCGGTTGATGGCGTCGTTCAGTTCAATGTCCACCCCCAGGTCATAGCTGTTGAGCTTGAGTTTGTAGCCGGGACGCAGGCCCGCGTTCTCATCAAAGTCGGCGGCCAGCGTGGCCACCGGACCCTCGAATTTGAGCTTCCAGTGTTTGTACTGGGAGGGATCGGTCTGGTAGTTGACGCGGGGGCTGACGTTCATGGTGAGATCTCCTGATGACGGGACAAGAATGCATTGATTCGATTGGTTTTATGCATCATATTGCATATCAACAAATCAAGTCAAGCATTTTTCTGCATTACATCAATCTATTTCATTCCGGCAGCTCAAGCACCTGCCGAACCAGAGTGCGCAAGGCTAAAAACGTAGCATCCAAGGGCTGCGCACTGGTGTTCAGCTGCAACTGGGCTTTTGAATAAAAAGCCGCCCGCCCCGCCAAAATACCCTTGAGATCCTCCATTGCCTCCTTGCTGGCGGCCATGGGGCGCAGGTCACCCTGGGCGCGCACGCGGGCCATGTGGTCTTCAGCATCGGCTTGCAGCCACACCGTGGTGCAGTGCCCCAAAAGCTGATTGAAGGTGGCCGGGTCGGACACCAGGCCACCGGGCGTGGCAATCACGGCTTCGGGGTAGATTTGAATGGCCTCTTCCAGGGCTCGTCGCTCGTAACGGCGGTAGGCATTCTGCCCGTACAAGCCCTGAATTTCGGAGACGCTGCACCCGGCAAATTTTTCGATTTCCCGGCTCAACTCCACAAAAGGAAAGCCCAGGTCGTCGGCCAGCATCTGCCCCAACGCCGTCTTGCCCGCCCCGCGCAGACCCACCAGCGCCACACGCGTGCTGGGCGCTTTGAGTGTGCCGCCCTGCGCAGCCCCCGTGCCCAGCAGTTCACCCACGGCCAGCCGCACGCGCCGCAGCGCGGCATCATCCTGGTGCTCCAGCAGTTCACGGATCATCAGCCATTCGGGTGAGCTCGTGGTCACATCGCCGAGCAACTCTGCCAGCGTGCAGTGCAGCGCCCCCGCCACTTGCAGCAAAACCAGAATAGAAGCATTGCCCTCCCCGTATTCCAGATTGGCCAAGTGCCGCTCAGACACCCCGGCCGCCAGCGAGACCGCCTTGCGCGTCATGCCCCGGCGCGAGCGCAACGCACGCACCCGCTCCCCCAGCGCCACCAAGAAGGGGTTTTTTTTATCCACAGACATTGGGGTTAACCCGGATAGATGCAATATATTGCTTGACATCAGTATTTTCGTGCTTTATCGTACCGACACGCACAATAATTCATATTATATGGATTGGCAAGTTGAACTTGAACGCAAGACAGAGATACACCCATGTCACCCACTGAATTTCACACGCAAATCGCACAACTGACGGCACAGTTGGCCGATCGCCCCTTGGACGCCACGCTGGACGCTTGGCTCAATGCCGAACACGGCGTGGGCAGCGCCACCTACACCCAACTCAAAGCATCCTGCCAAACCGGCGCGGCTGAGGGCTGGCTGTGTGACCGAGAAGGTGGCGGCATCCGCTATGGCCGCATCTTCAAACCCAGCGACGCGTTGCACGGCTTCTCGGTCGATGTGGTGGACATGCAAAACATCGCAGGCCCGCACCACGCACACCCCCAAGGCGAAATTGACCTGATCATGCCGATCGACGGCGATGCCTTGTTCGATGGCCGCCCTGCGGGCTGGCTGGTCTGCCCACCGGGCAGCGCCCACCGCCCCACCGTCACACAAGGTCGCGCCTTGGTTCTCTACCTTTTGCCCAAGGGCGAAATCACCTTCACACCCAAGGTCGCAGCATGACGCAACTCCTCTCCAACTTCATCAGCGGTCGCTGGCAAAACGGCACCGGTTCAGGCGCTGCCCTGATTGACCCGGTGCTGGGCACCGAGCTGGTCCGCGTCGATGCCACCGGGCTCGATCTGCCCGCCGGTTTTGCTTTTGCCCGTGAACAGGGCGGGGCCGCTTTGCGCGCCATGACCTATGCCGAGCGCGCCGCGCTGTTGGGCGTTGCCGTCAAGGTGCTACAAGCCAACCGGGACGCTTACTACGAGATCGCCACGGCCAACAGCGGTACGGTCAAAAACGACTCGGCGGTCGATATTGACGGCGGCATCTTCACGCTCGGCACTTACGCCAAGTTGGGTGAAACCCTGGGCCCGCGCCGATTCATGCTGGAGGGCGAAGCCGCACGCCTGGGCAAAGACCCGCTGTTTCAATCGCAGCACGTCCTCACCCCCACACGCGGCGTGGCGCTGTTCATCAATGCCTTCAACTTCCCGAGCTGGGGCCTGTGGGAAAAAGCGGCTCCCGCGCTGCTCTCGGGCGTGCCGGTCATCATCAAACCCGCCACAGCCACGGCCTGGTTGACGCAGCGCATGGTCAAAGACGTGGTCGATGCCGGCATCTTCCCGGTAGGCGCTTTGTCGGTGGTGTGCGGCAGCTCGGCGGGTTTGATGGATGCCTTGCAGCCCTTTGATGTGGTGTCGTTCACGGGCTCAGCCGAAACGGCTGCCGTGATTCGCGCCCACTCCGCCGTGACGCAACATTCTGTGCGCGTGAACATCGAAGCCGACAGCCTGAACTCGGCCCTGCTCCTGCCCGACGCGGCCCTTGGCAGCGAGGCTTTTGAGCTGCTGGTCAAGGAGGCCGTACGCGAGATGACGGTCAAGTCGGGCCAGAAGTGCACCGCCATCCGCCGCATCGTCGTGCCCGAGGCTTTGTACGGCGCTGTAGCTGCCGCCATGGGCACGCGCCTGGCCAAGACCACGGTGGGCAACCCGCGCAATGAGGCTGTGCGCATGGGCGCTTTGGTCAACCGCGAACAGTTGGCCAGCGTGCGTCAGGGGCTGGCGCACTTGAAG
>JANPNG010000302.1:0-7081 GCA_031427355.1 Hylemonella sp. | reverse complement strand
CTCAAAACAAGCCAGCGCCGCGTATTGCGCAATGGTGCTGGGGCTGATGAACAGGTTTTGCGCCAGGCGCTCTACCACGGGTACGAGCGCAGGCGGCAGCACCAGCCAGCCCAGACGCCAACCCGTCATGCTGAAGTATTTCGAAAAGCTGTTGATGCTGATGAGATTCTCGTCCAGCGTCAGTGCCGATTGACCGTAGCGGGCGTCGTAACTCAGGCCCAGGTAAATTTCATCCACCAGCGTGACGCCACCGCGCGCGCTCACCACCTGGTGGATGCGGCGCAACTCGGTTGGGTCAATTGATGTGCCGGTGGGGTTGGAGGGGGAGGCTAACAATACACCACGGGTCTTGTCGTTCCAGGCGTCTTGCACCTGATCCGCGCTGAGCTGAAAGCGCTGCGCTGCCGTGGTGGGGATGAGCACCGCTGTGCCATCCGCAGCTGTCACAAAGTGACGGTTGCAGGGGTAACTCGGGTCGGGCATCAGTACCTCATCGCCCCGGTCAATCAGCGCCAGGCAAGCCAGGTGCAGCGCGGCAGAAGCCCCCGCAGTCACCACGATACGGCTGGCGGGCACCTGTAAGCCAAAGCGGCTCAAGTACCAGTCGCTGATGCGTTCGCGCAGTTGCGGCAGGCCGGTGGCGGCGGTGTATTGGCTCTGGCCGTCACGCACGGCTTTTTGCGCAGCTTCTTGCACCAGCGGCGGGGCGGTGAAGTCGGGCTCGCCAATGTTGAGGAAGACCATGGGCGCATCGCTGTGCGCCACTTGCTGTGCCAGGGCAGAGGCGGCCTTGGCGACCTCCATCACGTAGAAGGGCTCGATGCTCTGCGCGCGAGTCGAAATCCTCATGGGTGCGCGCTCGTGCGTGAGATCACGAGCGAGTCAGTCCCTTGGCCTTGTCGGCGGCCACTTCCGCAGCACGCAGCTTGGGGGCCAGGCCGTTGAGCACGCCGTTGACGTACTTGTGGCCATCCGTGCCGCCAAATTCTTTGGCCAGCTCGATGCACTCATTGAGCACGACGCGCCAGGGCACGTCCAGGCAATGGCTCATCTCGTAAGCGCCGATCCACATCACGCTGCGCTCGATGGGGGAGATCTCGGCCATCTTGCGGTCCATCAGCGGCAAGATCAGCGCGTCCAGCGCCTCGGCTTGTTCAATACAACCGTGCAGCAGTGCGTCGAAGTGGGCGGTGTCGGATTTGTCGAAACCCGCTAGGTCACGGGTGAAGGCGTCAATGGCTTCGGCCTCGTTGCCGCCTACCAAATGTTGGTAGAGGGCTTGCACGGCGAATGAGCGTGCGCGGCTTCGGCCCGATTTGCTGGCCGCCTTGCGAGCGCCGGTGCTTGTGACGCCGGCACGGGTTTGGCGCGGTGGCCGTGTTGAGGTTTTAGGGGTGGTATCGGTCATTAAATTTCATTCATCAGGTTGGCCATTTCCACGGCAACGCGGGCGGCATCAGCGCCCTTGTCGGTTTGGCGGGCAATGGCTTGGGCCAGGTTCTCGGTGGTGAGGATGGCATTGGCAACGGGTACTTGGTAGTCCAGTGCAATGCGGGTGACACCTGCGCTTGATTCGTTGGCGACCAGCTCAAAGTGATAGGTCTCGCCGCGAATGATGCAGCCCAGGGCGATCAGCGCGTCATAGCGGTTTTTCTCGGCCAAGGCTTGCAGGGCCACGGGCACTTCCAGCGCACCGGGCACGAACACGTGGTCAATGTGTTTGTCCAGTACGCCAAGCGCGACCAGCTCGGTCTTACAGGCCGTTGCCAGGGCGTTGGTGATGGCCTCGTTAAAGCGGGCCTGCACGATGCCGATGAACAGCGGCTTGCCGTCGAGCCGGTGGTCTGCGGCAGTCAAATTTCCTTTGTTGGCACCAAACATGATGTGCTTCTTTCCCTGTTAAGTGTTGGAGACGTAGCCGGTGATTTCCAGCCCATAGCCCGTCATGCTGGGCATGCGGCGCGGCGTGCCCATGAGTGTCATTTTATGAACACCGCACTCGCGCAAAATTTGCGCGCCCACGCCGTAGGTGCGCAAGTCCATGCGGCCACGCTCGGGGCCGTGGCTGGCACGGGCTGTGCCTTCAAATTGCGCCAGAAGTTGCGCGGCCGACTCGCCGCAGTTGAGCAGCACCACCACGCCTTTGCCCTCAGCGGCGATGCGTGACAGGCAAGCATCCAGGCTCCAGGAGTGCATGGGGCGCTTGACCTCCAGCGCATCCAGCACCGACAAGGGCTCATGCACGCGGGCCAACACGGCCTCATCGGTGGGCCACTGGCCGCGCACCAGCGCCAAGTGCAGGGCTTGGCTGGGCTTGTCACGGAAGGCGTGGGCGGTGAATTCGCCAAAGGCG
The DNA here is from genome assembly GCA_031427355.1 of Hylemonella sp. Taxonomy (GTDB): domain Bacteria; phylum Pseudomonadota; class Gammaproteobacteria; order Burkholderiales; family Burkholderiaceae_C; genus CANCDA01. Next base: position 4,728 of record JANPNG010000302.1, on the reverse strand, counting down.
GTGTTGAGCGTGCGGGTGCCGAGTTTTTCAATCAAGGATTCGGTGCGACTGCGGTGTTCGATCAAGTCGGCAATGGTGCCGATCTTCAGGCCGTGTTCGGCGGCAAAGACTTGCAAATCGGGCAGGCGCGCCATGGTGCCGTCGTCTTTCATGATCTCGCAGATTACGGCAGACGGGTCACAACCCGCCATGGCGGCCAGGTCGCAACCGGCTTCGGTATGGCCTGCGCGCATCAGCACGCCGCCATCCACCGCTTGCAGCGGGAAGATGTGGCCGGGCTGCACCAGGTCGCTGGGCTGGGCCTTGGCGGCTACGGCGGCCTGCACGGTCCGGGCGCGGTCGGCGGCAGAGATGCCGGTGGTGACACCTTCGGCCGCTTCGATGGAAGCGGTAAAGGCCGTGCCTTTTTTATCGGTGTTGCGCGCCACCATGGGGGGCAGTTGCAAGCGTTCGCAGCGCTCGCGTGTGAGGGTGAGGCAGATCAGGCCACGGCCAAAGCGGGCCATGAAGTTGATGGCGTCGGCCGTGACATGGTCGGCCGCCAGCACCAAGTCGCCTTCGTTCTCGCGGTCTTCTTCGTCCACCAGAATCACCATGCGCCCGGCGCGCATGTCGGCCACGATGTCTTCGACCGGGGAAATCGGGACTAGGGGGAGGGCGGGATGGGGCGCGAGAGTGGTCATAAATAAAAGTCGATCTTGTAGTGGCTTATTGTCCCAGATCGGTGGACGGCAAGTGACGCTCCAGCCATGTTGTCATGCAGTAGCCGTAGAACAAGCAACAAACGACATGTGCCGAACTCGCGGATACTTCCGCCCCATGATTCCGATGAAAGCAAAGGCGCAAGGGTTGTCGCCAGATACAGCGGCGATATTGGTTCCCATGAAATCCCCGGAACAGGGTGAAATGCTGGGATTTCATGGTCCTCTATACATGCGACATTGGGCCTCGCAAACGGGCGGGTGAATCAATGTCGGTAATGCATTCTGGTTAGGGACATTCGACCCATGATGTCAATGCTGATTTTAAAAACGTCGGGTCAAAGCTTTCGGCACCGCAATGATGATCAATCCACCGTGAGCTTGTTGTCCAAAATGATCTTGGCGTAGCGCTTGCGGTCACTGGCGATGAGCTGCGCAAACTCAGCCGGTGTGCCGCCTTTGGCCAAAGCCCCTTGGGCGATGAGTTGCTGTTGAACATCCGGCATGGCCAGCACCTGTTGCAAGTCTTTGGAGATTTTGTCCACGATGTCTTTGGGCGTGTCGGCGGGGGCGAGTAGGCCTATCCATGAGCCGGATTCAGCGCCCTTCACGCCAGTCTCTTCCAGCGTGGGCACGTCAGGCAAGGCGGGCACGCGGCTCTTGCTGCTGATGGCCAGCGCGCGGAGTTTGCCCGCCTTGATGTGGGCCGAGGTTTCCAGCACCGACACAAAAATCATGTCCACATTGCCCGAGATTAAATCGATCATGGCTGGGCCGCCGCCTCGGTAGGGGATGTGCAGGATGTGCGTGCCGGTGGCGATCTTGAAGGTCTCGGCCGACAGGTGCGGCGAGCCGCCGTTGCCCGAGCTGGCGTAGGTGAGCTGGCCGGGGCGGGCTTTGGCCAGGGTGACCAGCTCTTTGACGTTTTTGGCGGGCAGTGTGGGCGTGACGGCCAGCACAAAGGGCAGCTCGGCAAACAGACCGATGGGCGTGAATGCGGTGTCGGGGTTGTAGCTGAGTTTTTTGTACAGCGTGGGGTTGATGGACTGCGTGCCCACATTGCCTGCGAGCAGGGTGTAGCCGTCGGGCTTGGCGCGTGAGACTACCTCCAGCCCCACGTTGCCGCCCGCGCCACCCCGGTTGTCCACCACCACCGATTGGCCCCAGAGCTGCGACAGCCGTTGCGCCACGATTCGCGAGCCGATGTCAGTGCCCCCGCCTGCGGCAAAGGGCACGATGAGGGTGACGGGCTTGGTGGGCCAGGGGGTGGTTTGTGCGGTAGCGCTCAGGCACAAGAAGCCGATGCCCATGATCAACAGGGCTTGCCGTGTGTGTTTAAGAAGCTTCATGGCCTATCCTTTATTTTGCAACTGCATACGCCGTTCGGGCTGAGCCTGTCGAAGCCTCTTGGCCCTTCGACAGGCTCAGGGCGAACGGTGGTAAATATTCAGGGCGAACGGAATTGGTTAGCGCTGATTAGTCTTGCGCCAGACTTCAAACTCAGTGCGACTCTTCTCTTCGGTGGGTGGGTACAGGCCCACGATGGATCGGCCTTCCTTCACTTTTTCGGTCACAAAGTCTTCAAAGGCCGTCATCTCGGTGGCCTCCAGCGCAATCTCGTCGGCCATGTGGGCGGGGATGACGACCACGCCCTCCGCATCGCCCACCATCACATCACCAGGGAACACGGGGGCATCGCCGCAGCCAATGGGCACGTTGATGTCCATCGCCTGGTGCACGGTGAGGTTGGTGGGGGCGCTGGGGCGCGAGTGGTAGGTGGGGATGTTGAAGGTGGCGATCTCGGGCGAGTCACGAAAGCCGCCATCGGTCACCACGCCCGCCACGCCGCGTTGCATCATGCGCAAGACCAGAATGGAGCCCGCCGATGCGGCACGCGCGTCTTTGCGGCTGTCGATCACCATCACCGCACCGGGCGGGCATTGCTCTACCGCCACGCGCTGCGGGTGGGCGGGGTTGAGAAATACCGAGATGGGGTTGAGGTCTTCACGCGCGGGGATGTAGCGCAGCGTGTAGGCCTCGCCCACCATATTGGGCAGGCTGGGGTTGAGGGGCTGCACGTTCTGGATGAGCTGGTGGCTCAGGCCGCGTTTGAACAGGGCGGTGCACAGGGTGGCGGTGCTCACGTGCATGAGAAGTTCACGGGTGGTGGCAGAGAGTGTCATGGTGTTTTTTAAGGCACGGCGACTTTGACGTGACCGGTGATGAAGAAGCTGCGCAGGTTGTCCATCACCAGATCGGCCATGGCCTGGCGCGTCTCGTGCGTGGCGCTGGCCAAGTGGGGCAGCAGCACGGCGTTGTTCAAGGCCAGCAGGCGCTCGGGGATATTGGGCTCGTCGTCGTACACGTCCAGCCCCGCACCGGCAATTTGGTTTTGCTCCAGCGCTTCAATCAGCGCGACTTCGTCAATCACCGAGCCGCGTGAAATGTTGATCAAAAATCCGCGCGTCCCCAGGGCTTGCAAGATGTCGCGGGAAATCAGGTGCTTGGTTTCAGCACCACCCGCACTGGCCACCAGCAGAAAGTCGCACCAACCGGCCAGCGCTGTCAATGAAGCTTCATAGGTGTAGGGCAGGGCCGGATTGGGTTTGCGGTTGTGATAACGGATGTCCATGTCAAAGCCACTGGCGCGGCGTGCAATGACTTGGCCGATGCGGCCCAGGCCCACGATGCCCAGGCGCTTGCCGCTGACGCGGGTGGTGAGCGGGTAGGGCGATTTGAGCCATTTTTTCTCGCGCGCGTAGCGGTCCGAGGCGCTCATGCCGCGTGCCACGTCAATCACCAGGCCCATGGCGATGTCGGCCACACAGTCGTTCAAGACCTCGGGGGTGTAGCCCACGGGGATGTGGCGACGCTGGGCTTGATCGACGGCGATGGTCTCGTAGCCGACGCCAAACGAAGAGATCACTTTCAAAGCGGGCAGGGCGTTGATCAGCGCGGCAGTCGCACCCACGCGGGCCGAGGTGACCAGGCCTTCGAACTCGGCCCCGTGTTGGGCCAGATATGCGTCAGGGTCGGCCTCTTTCCACAGCGGGTGCAGGTCGTAGTCTTGCGCCAGTTGCTCCTCTAGCGCGGGCAGCAGACGGCCATTCATGAGGATGCGGTGTTGTGTCATTGGCGTTGAGTTGAAGCGTTGTCAATAAATGTCCGGCTCACCAATCGGCGCGCCGAACGAACTTTCGAGGAAGTCAAAATCGCAGCCCTCATCGGCTTGCAAAATGTGGCGGCTGAACATCCAGCCGTAGCCGCGCTCAAAGCGTGTGGGCGGTGCCACCCAGGCGGCACGGCGGGTGGCGAGTTCTTCGTCGCTCACCACCAGGTGAATGCTGCGCGCGGGCACGTTCACGGTGATCAGGTCGCCGGTTTTGATCAGCGCCAGCGGGCCGCCGATATAGGCCTCGGGCGCGGCATGCAAGATGCACGCGCCGTAGCTGGTGCCGCTCATGCGCGCGTCTGACAGGCGCAGCATGTCGCGCACACCTTGTTTGACCAGTTTGGTGGGGATGGGCAACATGCCCCACTCGGGCATGCCCGGCCCACCCTTGGGGCCTGCGTAGCGCAGCACCATGATGTGGTCGGCGGTGACGTCCAGGTTCTCGTCGTCCACAGCAGCCTTCATTTCGGGGTAGCTGTCAAACACCAACGCCGGGCCGGTGTGTTGCAGGTACTGCGGCGCGCAAGCACTGGGCTTGATGACCGCGCCACCAGGGGCGATGTTGCCGCGCAGCACGGCCAGCGCGCCTTCGTGGTAGAGCGGGTTGTCCAGCGGACGAATCACGTCGTCGTTATGGACCTGGGCCCCGGCGATGTTCTGGCCCACGGTCTGGCCGTTCACCGTCATGGCGTCGAGCTTGAGGTGCGGGCCCAGGCGGTTCATCAGCGCGGGCAGGCCGCCCGCGTAATAAAAATCTTCCATCAGGTATTTGTCGCCACTGGGCCGGATGTTGGCGATGACGGGCACCTTGCGGCTGGCGGCGTCAAAGTCATCCAGCGTGACGGTGCAGTGGGC
>JANPNG010000301.1:0-22367 GCA_031427355.1 Hylemonella sp. | reverse complement strand
GCCAAGCTCATGCAGGAAACCTGCAAAGAAGTTCTGGCCGAACTGGGCCTGGAAAACGACCCCCTGTTCAAGCTGGCCATGGCACTGGAAAAGATCGCCCTTGAAGACGACTATTTCGTCTCCCGCAAGCTCTACCCGAATGTGGATTTTTACTCTGGTATCGTCCAGCGCGCCATCGGCATTCCAGTCGGCCTCTTCACCGCCGTGTTCGCCTTGGCCCGCACAGTGGGCTGGATCGCTCAGCTCAACGAGATGATCAGCGATCCCGAGTACAAGATCGGTCGCCCACGCCAGCTCTTCACCGGCTCCGTTCACCGCGAAGTCAAGGCGTTGGGCAAACGCTGATCTGTGGATTTCATCCCCACTGCCGATGAACTCAAACGTCTCACGGCCAACAAAACAGCGATCACACCTTGCAGTTGCGGCCTGGGCCCCTGCACGGGCTGGGAAAGCCTGAGCGAAGACCGCTGGCCCAAAGCCAGCGTCAAGCCCCTGGGCACGCTGCGTGACCCAGACCTCTACGAGCCCACCTTTGAGGAGCACCATCCCGAAGGCACACGCTACGCATCCGCCGCCGCCCCAGTGGCCGTCAAGTTCTTTCCCTATAACCGCTCCGAGGTCTGGCACTGCACCCAATGCCAGCGGCATTTGCTGCGCTACACCGAGTTTGGCGGCTACTACGTCGATCACCGCGTGCGGGAACTCGCACCCCATCTCACGATCACAGATTGCAGAATAAAATAGACGACCGGCCAATCACCCGCACCAGGAACACCTAGGAATACCATATGGGACGCACTCTTTACGACAAAATCTGGGACGAGCACGTCGTCCATTCTGAAGAAGACGGCACCGCCATCCTCTACATCGATCGCCACCTGGTGCATGAAGTCACCAGCCCGCAGGCCTTTGAAGGTCTGCGCCAGGCCCATCGCAAAGTGTGGCGCATCAGCTCCATCGTGGCCACGGCCGACCACAACACGCCCACCACCGATTGGAATCTGGGCTACGACGGCATTACTGATCCGATCAGCAAAGAACAAATCACCACCCTGGACAGCAATATCAAGGAGTACGGCGCGGCCGCCTTCTTCCCCTTCTTGTCCAAGCGCCAAGGCATCGTGCATGTGATTGGCCCAGAGAATGGTGCCACCCTGCCCGGCATGACTGTCGTGTGCGGTGACTCGCACACCTCCACCCACGGGGCCTTTGGCGCGTTGGCGCACGGCATAGGCACCAGCGAAGTCGAGCACGTACTGGCCACGCAAACCCTGCTGGCCAAGAAAGCCAAAAACTTGCTCATCCGGGTAAACGGCATGCTCAACAAAGGCTGCACCGCCAAGGACATCGTGCTCGCCATCATCGGCAAAATTGGCACGGCAGGCGGCACCGGCAGCACCATTGAGTTCGCCGGTTCGGCCATCCGCGCTTTGAGCATGGAAGGCCGCATGACCGTGTGCAATATGGCCATCGAAGCAGGCGCGCGTGCGGGTCTGATCGCTGTGGATGAAAAGACCATCGAGTACGTCAAAGGTCGCCTGCTCTCCCCCGGCACCGACCCCATCTCTGGCAAATTCATCGGTGGCGCGGAATGGGATCAGGCCGCAGCCTACTGGAGCACCTTGCACTCCGACGTCGATGCCCACTTCGACGCCGTGGTGGAGTTGGACGCCGCGCAAATCCTGCCGCAAGTCACCTGGGGCACCTCCCCAGAGATGGTGCTGGGCATTGATGGCCGCGTACCCGACCCGGACAAGGAAAAAGACGACAACAAGCGCAGCGCCATCGAGCGCGCACTCACCTACATGGGCCTCCAACCCGGCAAAGCACTGGACGATATTTTTGTGGACAAGGTCTTCATTGGCTCCTGCACCAACAGCCGCATTGAAGACATGCGTGAAGCCGCTGCGCTGGTGAAAAAGCTCGGCCTCAAGGTTGCCAAAAACGTCAAACTGGCGCTGGTCGTTCCCGGCTCGGGCCTGGTGAAAGAACAGGCCGAGCGCGAAGGCCTGGACAAGATTTTTGTAGCCGCTGGCTTTGAGTGGCGCGAGCCCGGCTGCTCCATGTGCCTGGCCATGAACGCCGACCGGCTGGAGCCTGGCGAGCGCTGCGCCTCCACCAGCAACCGCAACTTCGAAGGCCGTCAGGGCGCGGGTGGTCGCACCCATCTGGTCAGCCCGGCCATGGCTGCTGCCGCCGCTGTACACGGCCATTTTGTTGACGTCCGTAAATTCGCCTGAACACCATGAAAAACTTTACCGTGCACAAAGGCCTGGTGGCCCCCATGGACCGCGAGAACGTCGATACCGACGCCATCATCCCCAAACAGTTCTTGAAGTCGATCCGCAAGACCGGTTTTGGCCCCAACCTGTTTGACGCGTGGCGCTACCTGGACGCGGGCTACCCCGGTCAAGACCCGACCAGCCGCAAACCCAACCCGGACTTTGTACTGAACCAGCCCCGCTATCTGCCAGGCCCCTCCGGTAGCCCAGGCGCTTCCATCCTGCTGGCGCGCAAAAACTTTGGCTGCGGCTCATCGCGCGAGCACGCGCCCTGGGCGCTGGACCAGTACGGCTTTCGTGCCATCCTCGCCCCCAGCTATGCCGACATTTTTTTCAACAACAGCTTCAAAAATGGCCTGCTGCCCATCGTCTTGCCTGAATCCACCATCAGCCAGTTGTTTGATGAATGTCTGGCCTTCCCCGGCTACACCTTGACGGTGGATCTGGAGCGCCAGGTGGTCGTCAAACCGCAGGGCGAAGAAATTCCGTTTGCAGTGGAACCCTTCCGCAAATACTGCCTGCTCAACGGCTTTGACGACATCGGCCTGACCCTGCTTCAGTCCGACAAAATTGCCGCCTTTGAAGCCCAGCGTTTGGCCCAGAAACCCTGGTTGGCACACAGCGCTCCCGTCTGATCAATGATTGATGAATTAGCGCTATAGCCCTTTAAACCTTAGCGTAAGCAGCTATTTATTTAATAGCAGATAGAAACGAAAATCATGAAAATTGCAGTTCTTCCCGGTGACGGCATCGGCACCGAAATCGTCGCTGAGGCCATCAAAGTCCTCAAGGTGCTCGACCTTCCCTTCGAGATGGAAACCGCCTTGGTCGGCGGAGCCGCCTATGAGGCGCACGGCCACCCCCTGCCCGAGTCCACACTCAATCTCGCACAGGCGTCTGACGCGGTGCTGTTTGGCGCGGTGGGCGACTGGAAATACGACACGTTGGATCGCCCGCTGCGCCCCGAGCAGGCGATTTTGGGTCTGCGTAAAAACATGGGCCTGTTTGCCAACTTTCGCCCGGCCATTTGCTACCCGCAACTGGTGGACGCCTCCAGCCTCAAGCCCGAGCTGGTGGCTGGCCTGGACATCCTCATCATCCGCGAGCTGACGGGTGACATCTACTTTGGCCAGCCACGCGGCCGCCGCATCGCCACCGACGGGCATTTCCCCGGCGCGGAAGAAGCGTTTGACACCATGCGCTACAGCCGCCCGGAGATCGAGCGCATTGCCCACGTGGCCTTCCAGGCCGCCATGAAGCGCGACAAACGCGTGACCAGCGTGGACAAGGCCAACGTACTTGAGACCTTTCAGTTCTGGAAAGACATCGTCACCGAAGTCGGCCATCAATACCCCGAAGTGACGCTGGACCACATGTACGTGGACAACGCCGCCATGCAACTGGTGCGCGCACCCAAGCGCTTTGATGTGGTGGTCACCGGCAATATGTTTGGTGACATCCTGAGTGATGCCGCCGCCATGCTGACCGGCTCCATCGGTATGTTGCCTTCGGCCAGCTTGAACTCAAAAAATCAAGGCCTGTACGAGCCCAGCCACGGCAGCGCGCCCGACATTGCGGGCAAAGGCATTGCCAACCCGCTGGCCACAATTTTGTCGGCGGCCATGATGTTGCGTTTCTCGCTGAACCAAGCCGCGGCAGCAGACCGCATTGAAGCCGCTGTGTCGAAAGTACTCGATTCGGGCTTGCGCACGACCGACATCTGGTCTGAAGGCACAACCCGGGTTGGCACGCGTGAAATGGGCGACGCCGTGGTGGCTGCTCTTGCAAAATAAACAGGTGAAATCATGAAATTAGTTGGGTTGGTCGGTTGGCGCGGCATGGTCGGTTCGGTCTTGATGGATCGCATGCAGGCTGAAGGTGACTTTGGTTTGATCGAGCCGATGTTTTTCTCCACCTCCAACGCCGGTGGCATAGCCCCGGCGATGGCAAAGAACGAAACCACGCTGCAAGACGCCTTCAATATCGACGCGCTCAAGCGCTGTGACATCATCATCACCGCCCAGGGCGGCGACTACACCAGTGAAGTCTTCCCCAAGCTGCGTGCAGCGGGCTGGACTGGCCACTGGATCGACGCCGCCTCCACGCTACGCATGAACGACGACGCAGTCATCATCCTGGACCCGGTCAATCTGAACGTGATCAAAAATGCACTGACCAAGGGCGGCAACAACTGGATCGGCGGCAACTGCACGGTCAGCTGCATGCTGATGGGCGTAGGCGCGCTGTACAAGGCCGGTCTGGTCGAGTGGATGAGCACGCAAACCTACCAGGCTGCCAGCGGCGGCGGCGCGCAGCACATGCGCGAGCTGCTAACGCAGTACGGCACGCTCAACGCGGAAGTCAAAGCCTTGCTGGATGACCCCAAAAGTGCCATCCTGGAAATTGATCGCAAAGTCATTGCCAAGCAACGCGCCTTAAGCGCTGCCGAGACCGCCAACTTCGGCGCCCCCTTGGGTGGCTCGCTGATTCCATGGATCGACAAAGATTTGGGCAACGGCATGTCCAAAGAAGAGTGGAAAGGCATGGCCGAGACCAACAAAATTTTGGGCCAGGGCGCAGGTTTTGGCACGGATGCCATTCCGGTCGACGGGTTTTGCGTGCGCGTGGGCGCGATGCGCTGCCACAGCCAGGCGCTCACCTTCAAGCTGAAAAAAGACGTGCCACTTGCCGACATCGAAGCCCTGATCGCCGCCGACAACGCCTGGGTCAAAGTAGTGCCCAACACCAAAGAAGCGACCCTCCGAGACCTGACCCCGGTGGCAGTCACCGGCACCATGACGATTCCGGTGGGCCGCATCCGCAAATTGGCCATGGGCCCGGAGTATGTCGGTGCGTTTACCATCGGCGATCAGTTGCTATGGGGGGCCGCCGAGCCGCTGCGCCGCATGTTGCGAATTTTGCTCGCCGCTTGAACGCAAGACGCAACAAGGTGTTGCTCCAACACTTTCGGGCTTGTCGTTGTAAGCTGACAACAAACTAGCGATTACAAAATGTTGCTGACCACCGCTTGAAACTTAAGTAATGTCTTAGCTTGTCAGGCTAACATAGTGATGTTATGGTGCTTTTTCAGTTTTTAATGCACCTGCATTAGCGACGAGTCTGTGCAACGCATTGACCGACCGCCCGTAAATCGGAGAGTAATAAATTGATCGCAAAGTCACATCGCTGGCAAAAACATACATTGGCAGTCGCTACCGCGCTGGCCATGGGACTTTGTGCTTCCCAAGCCTTGGCCTTATCGCTGGGCCGGATTTCTGTCTTGTCCACACTGGGTACTCCTCTACTGGCCGAGGTGGAAATTCTTGACATCAACCCCGATGAAGCCGACTCACTCAAGGCCACAGCGGCCTCACCAGAGGCCTTCAAGGCGGCTGGTCTGGAATTCAACCCGGCCCTGACCGGACTTCGGGTTTCGCTGGAGAAACGTCCAGACGGGCGCTCTTACCTCCGGCTTAGAAGTGACCGGTCCATTAACGACCCCTTCGTGGATTTGATGCTCGATGCCAGTTGGGCCTCGGGCCGCATCGTGCGTGACTACACCATGCTGTTCGACCCTCCGGTTGTGAAACAATCTCCAACGGCGGTCACGCCAACACCTGCACAAATCAACTCCGTTCCAGCTCGAATTAGCGCCCCCGCTCCATCCGCCCCACCGGTAACTACGCCAACAGCACCGGTCGCCATCAGCGCCCCTCCTGCTCGGACAGCAGCCCCCAAGGCCCCGGCAAAAACAGCGCCAGTCGTCGCCAAAAAATCTGATGCTTCAGCCCAAAGTGTCACCGTCAAACCAGGTGACACCGCAGGGAAAATTGCCTCAGCTCACTTGCCGCCCGACGTCTCACTAGACCAGATGCTGGTGGCCATGCTGCGGGCCAACCCCGAAGCTTTTTTGGACAGCAACGTCAACCGCATACGCTCGGGGGCCGTCCTGTCCATGCCCAGTGCCGAAGAGGCCCAAGCAACGCCAATCCGAGAGGCCCATCAGACCGTCGTTGCACAAAGCAATGATTTCAACGCCTTCAGAAGCAAGCTGGCCACCAGCGCGCCCCTGACTCAAGTGGCTGCGGCTGACCGTCAGGCCAGCGGCTCAGTCCAGACCAAAGTAGATGACAAAAAAGCAGGAGCAACAGCCCCTGACAAACTCACGCTTTCGCAAGGCACGGTGAAAGACAAAGCGGGTGAGGTTGCCATCGCCAAAGAACGACAGGCGGCTGACGCGACCAAAAAAACAGAGGCCCTGTCCAAGACTATTGCTGACCTCGACAAGCTTGTGGCAGCAACTGCACCACCTGCACCACCTGCAGCCCCTGCGCCAACCGCAGTCACAGCAGCCGCGCCTGAGGCCGTGGCGAGTGCACCCGCCACGGTGGCCTCTGCGCCCCAGCCTGCGGCTTCCGCGCCCGTGAAGCGGCCAGTGGCACCCTTACCTGCGCCTATAGCTGAATCGAGTTTTATCGACGAGTTGCTGGACGAACCCTTGGTGCCTGCAGCCGCCGGTGGTCTGGTTACCCTGCTCGCAGGCCTGGGCTTTTATCGTTATAAAAAACGCAAAGAGCAGGCCCCGCTGGACAGTGAGTTTATGGAGAGCCGCATCCAGCCAGACTCCTTTTTCGGTGCCAGTGGAGGTCAGCGGATCGATACGCTCGACTCCGCCATGTCTGCATCTTCCATGATGTACTCACCCAGTCAGCTTGATTCAGCCGACGATGTGGACCCCGTGGCAGAAGCGGACGTCTATCTCGCCTATGGACGGGATATTCAGGCCGAAGAAATTCTCAAAGAAGCACTGAGAATGCACCCCAGTCGCGTCGCCATTCACCAAAAGTTGCTCGAGATTTATGCCAAGCGACGGGATCTGAAAAATTTTGAGGACATCTCAAAAAAAGTCCTGAAACTCACAGGCAAAGAAAGCCCGGATTGGAGTCGTGTCTGCGAATTGGGCCGAAGCATCGACCCGTCCAACGAACTTTATCAATCGATAGTTCAACTCACGTCTTTACCTGAAGCGTCTATGCTCTCAAGCAGCCCGGCGGCTGACCCGGCTGAGGCAGCCGATCTGGATCTGGACCTTGATTTCTCCCTGGATGAGACCCCGCCCCCCGCTTCGAACGACGCTATGGGCAAAGTCGACACCGTATCGATGCTCTCACCCAGCGTCTCAGAAACACCAGCCTTGGACCTTGAGTTCAACTTGCCCGATGAACCACCCGCCAAAAGCGCGAGCACTGCCCACGCCAGCATTCATGACCTTGTTTTTGATCCTACACATGCGAATGACCTCCGTTTTCAAGACAGCGCCCCTCAAGCCCTGAGTGCACCCTCTTTCAACCAAAACACAACGCCAGCGCCTCTGCAGCAATCGCAACCGTCTGTAAGCCAAACAGCCGACGAAGGTTTACTTGAATTTGACCTCGGCTCTTTGTCGCTTGACCTCGGCCCAAGCACCGAGGAATTGGAGCAAAGCGAAGAAGACCCCCTGGGCACCAAATTAGCCCTGGCCACCGAGTTTGGTGCCATCGGCGACACGGACGGTGCCCGTGCCTTGATTGAAGAAGTCATTGCCGAAGCCTCTGGCGAAATGAAGGCCAAGGCACAACAAGCCTTGAGTCAACTCCGCTAGGAATGACGCAACCTGATCGTGACTGTCTGTAACAGGCGTCTGCCATGAGGGTGGCCTTGGGCGTCAGCTATAACGGTCAATCCTATGAAGGCTGGCAGAGCCAACTCTCAGGAAAAACAGTGCAAGACAAGCTGGAGGCGGCTCTGGCCAAATTCAGTCACCTCAATACCCCACGTGTCTCCACCGTGTGTGCCGGTCGTACCGACGCTGGCGTGCATGGCCTGATGCAGGTGGTGCATTTCGACACGCCCTTGGATCGCCCCACCCACGCCTGGGTGCGCGGCACCAACACACATCTCCCCACAGACATTGCCGTGCAGTGGGCGCAAATCATGCCAGGGGAGTTTCATTGCCGCGCCAACGCCCTCTCGCGGCGCTATGCCTACCTGCTGCTCGAATCGCCCGTGCGCCCCAGTGTGGACGCGGGCCGGGTGGGTTGGGCCTATCACCCGCTGGACATGGACGCCATGACCCAGGCGGCCCAGTACCTCTTGGGCGAGCACGACTTCACTTCGTTTCGCGCCTCAGCCTGCCAGGCCCTGTCGCCCATCAAAAAACTGCTGCGCCTGGAGATCACACGCCGGGGGGTTTACTGGCGTTTCGAGTTTGAAGCCAATGCTTTTTTGCACCACATGATCCGCAACCTCATGGGCTGCTTGCTGGCCATTGGCCAGGGCAAACACCCGCCCGGCTGGATTCTTGAGGTGATGGCCGCACGCAGGCGTGACGCCGCCGCCCCCACCTTCTCACCCGATGGTCTGTACTTCCTCGGCCCGCGCTACGACGCCCGTTGGGGCCTGCCAGATCGCACGCCTGCGTATGATGGGCTGCTATGAGAACACGCATAAAAATTTGCGGCCTGACGCGTGAGCAAGATGTGGACGCTGCGGTGGCCGCCGGAGCAGACGCCATCGGCTTTGTGCTTTACAACAAAAGCCAGCGCTATGTCACGCCCGAGCGTGCTACCGAACTGGCCCGCCGCTTGCCACCGTTTGTCACACCGGTGTTGTTGTTTGTCAATGAAAGCGCTACAAACATCATTGCTTTCTGCGCACATATTCAGGGGGCTACGCTGCAATTTCATGGTGATGAATCGCCCCAACAATGCTGGGAAGCCAGCCAGAATGGCGCGCACCCCTATCTGCGTGCGGCCCGCATCCCTCTGGGCGAGGCGGGGCGGGATTTTGACCTCGTAAAATATGCTTACGATTACTCAAACGCCCAAGCCATCCTGCTCGACGCCGAAGTCGAAGGGTTTGGTGGTGGCGGCAAGGCATTCAATTGGTCACTCCTTCCAGCAAACGTCAACGCTCACCTCGTCTTAAGTGGTGGGCTCAGCGCTGCCAACGTGACTGACGGCATCTTGCAGGTGCGGCCGCGCTGTAAAACGCTGGCCGTGGACGTGAGTTCCGGCGTCGAGGTGGATGCACTCGGTGGTGGCACCCTCAAAGGCATCAAAGACGCCGAAAAAATCAACCAGTTTGTCGCAGCCGTGCGTGCCGCTGACAGACATCTCTCAAGTGGAAACCATGTTTGACTATCACCAGCCTGACGTCTCAGGTCACTTCGGAATTTACGGCGGCAGCTTTGTCAGCGAGACGCTCACGCACGCCATCAACGAGCTGCGCGCCACCTACGCCAAATACCAGCACGACCCCGAGTTCCTGGCCGAGTTCAAGTACGAGCTGGCGCACTTCGTGGGTCGCCCCTCGCCCGTGTACCACGCCGCCCGCATGAGCCGTGAGCAAGGCGGCGCACAGATCTATCTCAAGCGTGAGGACCTCAACCACACCGGTGCGCACAAGATCAACAACACCATCGGCCAAGCCATGCTGGCCAAGCGCATGGGCAAGCCGCGCATCATTGCCGAGACAGGCGCGGGCCAGCACGGCGTGGCCACCGCCACCATCTGCGCGCGCTACGGTCTGGAATGCGTGGTGTACATGGGCAGCGAAGACGTGAAGCGCCAAAGCCCCAACGTGTACCGCATGAAGTTGCTGGGCGCAACAGTCGTGCCGGTGGAGAGCGGCAGCAAGACCCTGAAAGACGCGCTGAACGAAGCCATGCGCGACTGGGTCGCCAACGTGGACAACACCTTCTACATCATCGGCACGGTGGCGGGCCCGCACCCTTACCCGATGATGGTGCGAGATTTCCAAAGCGTCATCGGCGAAGAGTGCCTGGTGCAAATGCCCGAGATGCTGGCGCGCCTGGGCGTGACGGCACAGCAGCCTGACGCGGTGGTGGCCTGTGTCGGCGGTGGCTCCAATGCCATGGGGATTTTTTACCCCTACATCCCATTTGATGCCACCCGCCTGATTGGCGTGGAGGCCGCAGGCGAAGGCATGGACAGTGGTAAACACTCCGCCTCGTTGCAAAAAGGCAGCCCCGGCGTGCTGCATGGCAACCGCACCTACGTGCTGCAAGACAACAACGGCCAGGTGACCGAGACCCACAGCATCAGCGCCGGGCTGGACTACCCCGGCGTCGGCCCCGAACACGCCTACCTCAAAGACATTGGCCGCGCCGAGTACGTCGGCATCACCGACAAAGAGGCGCTGGCCGCCTTCCACTACCTGTGCCGCACCGAGGGCATCATCCCCGCGCTGGAGTCCAGCCACGCCGTAGCCTACGCCATGAAGCTGGCCAAAACCATGCGACCCGATCAGTCCATCCTGGTTAGCCTCTCAGGCCGGGGCGACAAAGACATCGGCACGGTGGCCGACCTGAGCGGTGGTGACTTCTTCTGCCGCCCGAGCTGTCAAGGCCAAGCCGTCAAGGGTGGGGCCCTCAACGAGAAAATCGTTAATGTGGCCAGTCTGGGAGCCAAAGCATGAGCCGCATCGCCGCCACCTTCGCCACACTCAAAGCGCAAAACCGCAAGGCCCTGATCCCCTTCGTCACCGCTGGCTTCCCCTACGCCGACATCACGCCCGAACTCATGCACGGCATGGTGGACGCCGGGGCCGATGTGATTGAGCTGGGTGTACCCTTCTCCGACCCCAGCGCCGACGGCCCGGTGATCCAGAAGGCGGGCGACAAGGCGCTGGCGTTTGGCGTGGGCCTGGCTCAGGTGCTGGGCATGGTGCGTGAATTTCGAACCCGTAACAGCACCACCCCCGTGGTGTTGATGGGTTACGCCAACCCGATTGAGCGCTACGACCAACTGCACGCCAGCGCCAGCGGCGACAACGCCTTTGCGCGTGACGCCGCCGCCGCCGGTGTCGATGGTGTGCTGGTGGTGGACTACCCGCCCGAAGAATGTGTGGCCTTTGCTGCTGCGCTCAAGGCCCAGGGTCTGGACCTGATCTTCCTGCTCGCGCCCACCAGCACGGACGAGCGCATGCAGCAAATCGCCGCACTCGCCAGCGGCTATGTGTACTACGTCTCGCTCAAAGGCGTTACCGGCTCGGGCACGCTGGACACTGGCGCGGTCGAGGCCATGCTGCCGCGCATCCGTCAGCACGTGCATGTGCCCGTCGGTGTGGGCTTTGGCATCCGCGACGCGGCCACCGCCCGTGCGATTAGCCGAGTGGCCGATGCCGTGGTGATTGGCAGCAAAATCATCCAGCTGATTGACCCGCAGCCGCGCGACCAAGTGGTGCCGGTGGCGTCGGCCTTTCTGCGGGACATTCGCGCGGCATTGGACGCATAATCTGAAGCATTCACAATTCAAAATCCCGTTCGGGCTGAGCTTGTCGAAGCCTTAAAGCCCTTCGACAAGCTCAGGGCGAACGGAACTCATGTTGACAATTCATCGTTGGAGGCTCCATGAGCTGGCTCGAAAAACTACTCCCCCCCAAAATCCAGCACACCGACCCGGCCGACCGGCGCAGCGTGCCCGAAGGGCTTTGGATCAAATGCCCGAGTTGTGAAACCGTGCTCTACAAAACCGATCTGGAGAAAAATCAGAACGTCTGCACCACCTGCAGCCACCATCACCGCATTGGTGCGCGCGCGCGTCTCAACCATTTTCTAGACGGCGAAGGTCGTTTCGAAATCGGCCAAGAAGTCCTGCCCATCGACCCCCTCAAGTTCAAAGACAGCCGCAAATACCCGGAGCGCCTCAAAGAGGCCATGGAGAGCACCGGCGAGACCGATGCCCTCATCGTGATGGGCGGCGCTGTCCACAGCATCAGCGTGATTGCGGCCTGCTTTGAGTTTGGCTTCATGGGCGGCAGCATGGGCTCAGTGGTGGGTGAGCGTTTTGTGCGCGGCGTTGAGGCTGCCATTGAACAAAAAATACCCTTCCTCTGCTTCACCGCCACCGGCGGCGCACGCATGCAAGAAGGCCTGCTCTCGCTCATGCAAATGGCCAAGACCAATGCCGCCCTGACCCGACTCGCCAAAAAAGGCTTGCCCTACATCAGCGTACTCACTGACCCGACCATGGGCGGCGTCAGCGCGGGCTTCGCTTTCCTGGGCGATGTGGTGATTGCCGAGCCCAAAGCGCTGATCGGTTTTGCTGGGCCGCGCGTGATCGAATCCACCGTACGCGTGACCCTGCCCGAGGGCTTTCAGCGCGCCGAATTCTTGCAGACCAAAGGCGCGGTCGACTTCATCTGCGACCGCCGCGAGTTGCGCAAAACGATTGCCAGCACCCTGGCCATGCTGCAGCGTCAACCTGCTGATGCGGTCTCATGAAGCTTTGCGGGGCTGTCCTCATCAGCGAGGTCGGCCCGCGCGACGGCTTGCAATCCGTCAAGTCCATCATGTCAACGGCGGACAAGTGCCGCTGGATTGACGCCTTGGTGGCTGCTGGCGTGCAAGAGATCGAAGTCGGCTCCTTTGTCCCCGCGCACCTGCTGCCGCAACTGGCCGACACCGCTGCCGTGCTGCGCCATGCACTCACGCACACCGGCGTCACCGTCATGGCCTTGGTGCCCAATCTCAAGGGTGCGCAAGCGGCGCTTGAAGCTGGTGCACAGAAGCTGACCATCCCCGTGTCTGCCAGCGCAGCCCACTCCCTGGCCAATGTGCGAAAGACGCGCGAGGCCATGGTCGAAGAAGTGCACGCCATCGCTCGCCTGCGTGACGCACTGGCCCCCAATGTCAAAATCGAAGCCGGTATCGCCACCGCCTTCGGCTGCACGATTCAGGGCGAGGTAGCTGAGGACGATGTGATCTGGCTGGCCAGCCAATGCATTGCCGCTGGAGCCGATGAATCCGGCCTGTCTGACACCACCGGCATGGCCAATCCGGCCCAGGTGCGGCGCCTGTTCACCCGCTTGCGCGCTGCTATCGGGTCGAAGGCCGGTGCGGCCCACCTGCACAACACACGCGGCCTGGGCTTGGTCAATTGCCTGGCGGCCTATGACGTGGGCGTGACCACCTTTGACGCCTCACTCGGCGGCCTGGGCGGCTGCCCCTACGCGCCCGGCGCGTCAGGCAATGTAGTGACCGAAGATCTGGTCTTCATGTTCGAGGCCATGGGCGTCAACACCGGCATCGATCTTGGAAAACTCATGGCCGCACGCGTGCCACTCCAAGCCGGGCTACCGGGTGAGACTCTCTACGGCATGACGCCTGAGGCCGGTCTACCCAAAAACTGGACGTCTTCCGTTCGGGCTGAGCCTGTCGAAGCCAAGCCCCATTTCGACAAGCTCAATGCGAACGGCAACTTGGCATGAGCACCAACCCTCTGCCCTACACCGGCCTGCGCGTGGTCGAATTCACCCACATGGTGATGGGCCCGACCTGCGGCATGGTGCTGGCCGATCTGGGTGCGGAAGTCATCAAGGTCGAGCCCATCGGCCACGGCCACCAGGGCGACGCCACACGCCAGCTCATCGGCTCGGGCGCGGGGTTTTTCCCCCCTGTTCAACCGCAACAAAAAAAGCCTGGCGTTGGATTTGAAAACGCCCGAAGGCCTGGAAGCCGCATTGCGCCTGATTGCCACCGCCGACATCGTGAGCGAGAACTTCAAGCCCGGTACCATGCAAAAGCTGGGCCTCGATTACGCCAGCCTCAAGGCGCTCAACCCCCGCCTCATCTACATCAGCCACAAGGGCTTTTTACCCGGCCCCTATGAGCACCGCACGGCGCTCGATGAAGTCGTGCAGATGATGGGCGGGCTGGCCTACATGACCGGCCGCCCCGGCGACCCGCTGCGCGCGGGCACCAGCGTCAACGACATCATGGGCGGCATGTTTGGTGCCATTGGCGCCATGGCCGCGCTGGCCCAGCGTGAAAAGACAGGCCTGGGCCAAGAAGTGCAAAGCGCCTTGTTTGAGAACAATGTGTTTTTAGTGGCCCAGCACATGATGCAATTTGCCGTCACCGGCCAAGCTGCGGCCCCCATGCCCGCGCGCATCTCGGCCTGGGCGGTGTACGACGTGTTCAAGGTCAAAGACGGCGAGCAGATTTTCTTGGCCGTGGTCAGCGACACCGCTTGGGCTATTTTTTGCGATGCCTTTGGTTTTGCCGACCTCAAAGCCGATGCACGCCTGCGCAGCAACAACGACCGGGTGCGCGCACGCGACTGGCTCATGCCCCAGCTGCGCGAGCGCCTGGCCCCCTTCAGCGCCGCAGAACTGGCCGCTGTGTTCGAGCAGCACGCCCTGCCCTTCGCCCCCATCACGCAACCCCAAGATTTGTTCGATGACCCGCACCTGCGGGCCACCGGAGGCCTGGCCCCCATCACCCTGCCCGATGGCCGGGAAACGAAGACCGTGCTGATGCCTTTCACGCTGGACGGAGCGCGCCCCGGCGTGCGCCTGAGCCCACCCAAACTGGGTGAACACAATACCGACTTGTTGACCGAGCTCGGTTACAGTGCTATAGAAATAGAAGCGCTTCACGCGAGTTATGATTGGCCTGCAGCCTGATTTAATAATAAATTTCGAGTCAAAAAGCTCGAAATTGGCCTTGGCGGACATCACGTATGGGTAGGAGTCACTTCATGTTCAATCCCCTCAAGAACACGTCCGCAAGCCTCTGGTTATTGAGCCTCGCCTTGCTCAGCCTGAGCGGCCCCGCCATCGCCCAAACCTGGCCCGCCAAACCGATCCGCATCGTCGTCCCCTTCCCCGCTGGTGGCCCCACCGACATCACCGCACGCGTGCTCGGCCAAGCCATGGGCGAGACGCTCAAGACCCCGGTGCTGGTGGAGAACAAGGCCGGTGCGCACGGCTTTATCGGCGTGACCGAGGCCGCCAAATCACCGGCGGATGGCTACACCCTCATGATGGCCAGCATCGGCACCATGGCCATCAACCCCCGGCTGCACGACAAAATCCCCTACGACGCCAACAAAGACTTCGCGCCCATCGCGCTGGTGGTCACCGTGCCGATTGCGGTGGTGATCAACCCGCAGCGCCTGCCGGTGCAGACCATCCCCGAATTCGTCAGCTACCTCAAGGCCCACCCGGGCCAGGTCAACTTTGCGTCGGCCGGTAACGGTGGCTCGTCGCACCTGGTGCCGGAGTACTTCAAGTTCCGCACCGGCACCTTCATGACCCACATCCCCTACAAGGGCTCCGGCCCGGCCATAGCCGACGTGGTGGCCGGGCAAGTGCATGTCATGTTTGACACCCTGCTCACCAGCACCCCGTTTGTGAAAAGCGGCAAGCTCAAGATGCTGGCCGTTACCACCGCACAGCGCTTGCCAGACTACCCAGACGTGCCCACCATGAGTGAGGCGCTGGGCCTCAAAGACTTTGAAGCCTCTTCCTGGTATGCCTTGTACGCCCCCGCAGGCACGCCGACAGACATCGTCAAGCGCCTGTCCGCCGAGGTGGACGCGGCACTCAAAAAACCGGCGGTAGCCAAACGGCTGACGGATCTGGGCGCTGTGCCCGTGGGTGGTGGTCCCGAGAAACTCGCCGCCTTTCAGCGCAGCGAGCAAGCCAAATGGGCTCAGGTGATTCAGGCCGCGCGCATCAAGGCTGAATAGCCCCGCAGCGCAAGCGCAAGGGGAAGGCCTACATCAGCGCCGACGCCTGCAAGTGGCCCAGCACGATGGCGGCCACCTGCAACAGCACCAGCAGCACCAGCGGCGATAAATCCACACCACCCAGCAAAGGCACCACGCGCCGCACCGGGCTGAGGATGGGAGCCACCAGCCGCTCGATCACATCGCTCATCACCGAGCGCGCCTGCACCCAAGACAACACGGCGTACACGATGACCAACCCCGTCAAACCTGAAATCACCAGGCGCACCAGGCCAAAGGCGGCCAGAATCAACACCGTGACGTAGTTGCCTGCCTGCCCCATCAACAGCCAAAGCAGAGAGAATTGCGACAACTCCAGTAAAAACGCCGCCACCAGGCTAGACGTATCCCAGCGCCCCATCGGCGGCAGCACCCGACGCAGGGGTAGCACCAGCCAGTCCGTCAAGGCAAACACAAAACGACCCAACGGATTGCCCGAGCGCACGGACATCGCAATCGCCTGCTGCTGCATGTAAAGCCGCAACAAACAGGCACTGGCCACCACACCGACGATGACTTCAAGCAACAGGGAGAGGATTTGGTAGAGCATGGGGTTGAGGAACGTAGTAGGAAGCAACGATGGTAGCCCAATGGCGAAGTGGCGGTCAGTCTGATTGGGGTGAGTAATCGGCATTCTTCGCGCTCATTGACCCGACGCCGTGTACCAAGTACCCCGACCTACACCATGCTGAATGAGATGGCCATTTTTGACCAGCTTGACTAGGTGCGCGTTGATGGTGACACGCTTGATTTAGCCGCAAATAGCCATAAGTCGAGTTTCGAACGGCCAACATTTACCGCAAAAAACCCAAACTGAACACCTGCGGGCGCAGCTTGTCGCTCAAGGCTTGGTAGGCTTGCTCGAAGGGGCTGAGGTTCACGGGTGTGGTGTCGCCGCTGGCGTTGCGGGCTTTCAGTGCATTGCGAATTTGATACCACCCTACGTCGGATCGGTTCAGTTTGAACTCGTCACGCACGGTGCGTACATCGGTGTGGGCAAAGTAGGCCTTCCACAAACCACGCCCTGCGTCCAGCACCGCCAGTGCTTCGGCGGACAAGGTTTTGTCGGCAAGGTACTGCACCATGAAGTCGGACTCAAACCGATCCGGCGCGCCTACTTCTGCTTCGGTGAAGGGGATGAAGTGGTTGACCAGCGACCATGTTTTGCCGTTCCACTCCAGGCCATCGGCTCCCGCAGTGCGGTTGCAGCGGTTGAACAGCATCCACATCAGGCAGTCGGTTTTGAACTCGTTGGAGAGTGGCGATGTGGGTTGTAAAAACTGGTCACGGTCATTGAGCCACGTAGGCCGGATCAAGCGACGCACTGAAAAAACGACGGCTGCTTGCCAAAGATTCTCGGGCGTCAGATAGAAACCATGCCCATCACCAAAAACTGAGGAGAACAGGATCGTATGCTGTTCTGCATGCTGTAAATCATTAACAGAGCAGCGCATATATGCGATAGCACCATCAGACCAAGTTTGCACGCTTGGCTTCGCCGTCGCAGGTGAAACCCCATTTTTGATCGGTATTACAGCTGTCTTGTTCGTTTTTGGACGGTCAAACCATACGTTTAGATACGTGCTGTTGGGCAAGTTGTAAAAGTTCTTTTGCCCGATCGCTCTCGCATTTTTGTCAAGAACTTCTGCTTGAACAGTCGTAATCGGTGTTATTTGATTCTGGTTTGTTTTCCAGACGAGAAACCCGATTGGAAACTTTCCGTTGAGCCCTTCGAAGGCCTGGTTATGCACAACAAAGCCACCCAAGTAAGTCGCTTGCCATGTTTGCCGGAATTTCTCAAAATTTGGGGCGTTGACATATTTGAGCGTGCTGAACATTGCCAGGGTTGCTGTTGGTATTTCTTGTGCGATTCGGGCAACGAACTGGGTAAATAGCTCATTACTTGCTTTTCCATACTTACTCATCGTTCCCGCAACTTTTGTTTTGGCTACGCCGCTCTTTGTCTTTGTATCCAGCCCTAGTGCAGTGTTCTCGCGATTGGCTGCCTCCGCATACGGCGGATTGATTAGCACCAATATCTTTTTTCCCTCCGCAATGGCAGTACGCAGCGCCTGTGGCACTTTGTTGCTCAAGCTGTAATCAATCTTGCCGTCATCGGTGATGTCGTCATTCAAGTAGTCGTACTGAAAACGCTGCGCGGCCACACAAGTTTTGGTGGCCTTCATCACGTCCACGTCGGCCTGCTCCAACGTGGACATGTAGATATTTCTCTGATTGCTGTGTTTGACTTCCAGGTTGCCCACGCCGCAGCACATGTCCCACACGAAGTAGTCTTTTTGCCAGTTCTTGCCCAGCGTTTCCGCCAGCTTATCGTAAGCTTTGTCCACCACATGCAGGGGCGTGTAGTAGGCACCTTTGAAGCGGCGTTCGTCCAGTGGAATCAGACTGTCGCGGCGTTCCAGCAGGTAGTCGCGGTATTCGGATTTAGGGGGCTTGTGGTAGATCGCCCAAAACTGACGGTAGCCTTCCTTGTTGCCCAACTCATACATGCGGCCGTTTAATGAGAATACCGGTGCGCCATTTTTGTGCAGCAATTCAGCGGGCAGGTTCGTATGGGTGGACACGGTGCCGTCATGCATGATGTCGGCAAAAAATAGCAAGGCATAGTCTTCTTCGGCGACACCTAAGATTTCTCGCCCCACCATCGCCACCCATTTGTCGAACACCTGCTTCAGGTTGTCCGGCGTGATTTGGGTGCGAATGATGTCGCCGGACTTGATGGCGGTTTTGACGGTGCTTAAGAACTCGTCTTCGTGCGTGGCGATTCGGAACGAAACAAAGTGCGTACCGATGTGGGCCGAGATTTCATCCAACGCTTCTTGGGTGTACTGGCTGGCAGACTTGCCCCACTTGACGGTCTTCTTGCTCAGAAAGGGCAGCACGTCGGCGCTTTTCATCAGCGCGGCTTTTTCAGTATCGATCACGGCCAGAAACGGCGGAACTGTCTCGCCCTTGTTCAAGGCCACCTGCACGTAATGCAGGAGTTGCGTGAACATGGCGTAGCTGGAGTGCTTGCCGGTGTCTTTGGCTTCAAACCAGATTTCGTTGGTTTGAATGTCGATCAAGCCCTTGGTGTACCCCTTGAGGCCCAGCGCTTTGATGTAGGCGTCTTTGACGTCTTCTTCGCTGTTGGCGTTTTGTAGCTGTGCATACAGGCTCACGGTGCGGGTCTCTCCATTTAGGTTGCGGCCATTCTAGTGGGCGGCTGTTTTATGACGTCGGCAAGTCCGTCAAATGCCAGGCAATTCAACGCACTGTTGAGCGCCTTCACACACAAACATGAGGGCTGACTCACACGTTGCTCAGCAGTTGCTTGCGGCGCTTGAATCCGCGCCTGAGCGCAGCATTGGGTTTGGGTGGCGCAATCAAAGCACTGGCAAATGCTTCTTGGTCGGCCACGCTCAGCTGAGAAAATTGCACTTGATCGATAGTTTTTTGCGCGGCCTCCTGCCCAAAGACACCAGACCCAACGATTCCGATGGGAGGCACGCCTTGCACAGCGCCTTGTTTCGATGAGCGTCGAGACACCATCACAAAGTACTGTGTTCGTCTGCAAACGAGCCAACGCTTGCATGTACCGCATTCCAGCCCGTGGCACAGGCATCGGCGGCCTGCTGACAGGTCTCGAAGGCTTGCTGCTGGCCGACCCCAAACGTCTTAACCCGCGTCGCCAAGCCTTCGCTCGGCGTGGGATGGTCGGGACGTCTAAGAACGGGTGTCGTCGTGGCCGTCATGGTGAATGTCCTTCTCCTTCTGAAAAGCACGGTTCAGGCCTCTCCTGTTTGCTCAAGGTCATTCTAGGGGATGGATTTAAAATACCCAGCTTTCGCCCCACTCACCCTCCCCCATGTCTGAGCACCTCATCACCCCTGCCCCCACCCCCGCCCAAGACGAAAACCAGTTGATCGCCGAACGGCGCGAAAAACTCAAGGTCATTCGCCAGCAGCAAGCCGATGGCAAGGGCGTGGCCTTTCCCAATGACTTCAAACCGGCTGACCGTGCCGCCGCGCTGTTTGCCGCGCACGCCGGGCAGACGCCCGAGGGCTTGGTAGAGCAAGGCAGCACGGCCAAGGTGGCGGGCCGCATGATGCTCAAGCGCGTGATGGGCAAGGCCAGCTTTTGCACGCTGCAAGACAGCACCGGGCGCATCCAGATCTACGTCAAGGGTGAAGAGGTGGGTGAAGCGCTGTATGAGCAGTTCAAACACTGGGACTTGGGCGACATCGTTGCCGCAGAGGGTCGCATCTTCAAGACCAAGACGGGCGAGTTGTCCATCCACGCCACCAGCGTGCGCCTGCTGACCAAGAGCCTACGCCCAATGCCGGACAAGTTCCACGGCATGGCCGATCAAGAGGTGAAGTACCGCCAGCGTTATGTGGACCTGATGACTGACGAGACTACCCGCCAGCGCTTCATCCAGCGCAGCAAGGCGGTCACGTCCATCCGCGAGTTCATGGTCAAGCACGACTTTCTGGAAGTCGAAACGCCGATGCTGCACCCCATCCCCGGCGGCGCCAATGCCAAGCCCTTCACCACCCACCACAACGCGCTGGACCAGGAGATGTTCCTGCGCATTGCGCCCGAGCTGTATTTGAAGCGCCTGCTGGTCGGTGGCTTCGAGCGCGTGTTCGAGATCAACCGCAACTTCCGCAACGAAGGCATCTCGGTGCGCCACAACCCCGAGTTCACCATGATGGAGTTCTACGCGGCCTACTGGGACTACCAGGACTTGATGACCTTCACCGAAGGCCTGATCCGCCATGCCGCGCTGCAAACCGCAGGCAGCACTCACTTGAGCTATGGCGGAAAACCGGTCGATCTGTCACAGCCCTTTGAGCGCCTGACCATTCGCGAAGCCATCCTCAAACACACCGAGGCCGGTCCCAACGTGGACGACCGCGACTGGCTCATCAACGCCTTGCGCAAGCTGGGCCTGACGGAGGCCAAGAAGCAGCTCTCCACCCGCAGCCTGGCGGGCCTGCAAGTGCTGTACTTTGAAGAAACCGTGGAAGAAAAGCTCTGGCAGCCGACCTTCATCTGCGAGCACCCGGTGGAGATATCCCCCCTGGCACGCGCCAGCGACACGCACCCGGAGGTGACCGAGCGCTTTGAGCTCTACATCACCGGTCGCGAATTCGGCAACGGTTTCTCGGAGTTGAACGACGCCGAGGAGCAGGCCGCCCGCTTTCATGCCCAGGTCTCGGCCAAGGACGATGGCGACGACGAGGCCATGTTCTTTGACCACGACTTCGTGCGCGCCCTGGAGTACGGCATGCCCCCGGCAGGCGGCTGCGGCATCGGCATAGACCGCCTGATGATGCTGCTGACCGACAGCGCCAGCATCCGCGACGTCATTTTGTTCCCAGCTTTGCGTCGGGAAATTTAAGTCAAATAGGCCTGAACTCCTTATGGATAGTGCGTAAATAGCTATGAATTCAATAGCAATTCAAGCCCTGAGGTATCTGCAAGGCTACCCGGCTGACACACTGGCTCAGGTACAGCAGCTCGTCGAAGAACAGCGATTGGGCGAGCTGCTGCTCAAGAAATACAAAACGACTCACAGCATTCAATCAGACACCGCTTTGTTCGACTACGTGAAAACTCTGAAAAGCGAGTACCTGCGCAGCGCTGACCCCTTAAGCAAGGTCTGTTTTGACAGCAAGCTGCACGTCATTGCGAACGCTTTGGGTACGCACACCACCGTCTCACGCGTGCAGGGCAACAAGCTCAAGGCCAAGCGTGAGATCCGAGTGTCCACGCTGTTCCGGGAAACGCCCATCGAGTTCCTGAAAATGATCGCCGTGCACGAGCTGGCCCATATCAAAGAAAAGGCGCACGACAAGGCCTTTTACAAACTCTGCACCTACATGGAGCCCGACTACCACCAGTTTGAGTTTGATGTGCGTCTGTATTTGACGCATCTGGATTCAGGCGAAAGAATAGTGTGGGGGCAGGCCACAATGTAGGCAGGATGATGACCCCACGCCGCACACTGAACCCTGCACGCACCAAGCTATGGCTGCTGCAACTGGCCGTGTCATTTTGGGTCATCGGTGCGACGGTTAGCGCCGCATTTGCCGCCGATCCACTTGCAGCCGAGACCCGCACAGAGCCGCTTCGCGTCGGCTCCAAGCGCTTCACCGAGTCCTACATCCTGGCGCAGGTGATCGCACAGCAGGCAGCCCCGCACACGGCGCAAGCACCCAAAGTACTGCAAGGCTTGGGCAACACGGCCATTGTTTACGAGGCGCTGCGCTCGGGGGCCATTGACGTGTACCCCGAGTACGCGGGCACGATCAGTCTGGAGATTCTCAAAAACCCCCTACCCATGCGCCTGGACGAGATGCGTCGCGCACTGCTACCCCTGAGCTTGGGTGTGGGCGTGCCTTTGGGCTTTAACAACGGCTACGCGCTGGCCATGACGGATGCGCGGGCCGAGCAGTTCGGCGTACGCACGCTCAGCGATCTGGCGCGTCAGCCCACACTCAAG
>JANPNG010000300.1:0-14094 GCA_031427355.1 Hylemonella sp. | reverse complement strand
GCTTTGGCAGCCTGCCCTCCAGCCAGGGCATCTACAAGGCGGGTAAGTTGCGTTACATCGCTGTGGCCGCGGCCAAGCGCGTGCCGCAAATGCCCAATGTGCCCACCGTGGCGGAGGCCGGTGGCCCGGCTGGTTTTGAAGTCAACTCTTTTGTGTCGCTGCTCGCACCCAAGGGCATTGCTGCCGACGTGAAGGCTAAGATCTACGCTGACGTGCTCAAAGTGCTGGCCGATCCAGAAGTCAAAGCCAAGTTCGACACCTTCGCTTTTGAGACCATCACCTGGACACCTGAGCAGATTCGTGAGAACGCGCAAGCCAAAGGCAAAATCTACGAAGAGCTTGTCAAACGCAAGAACATCAGCCTCGATTAAAGAGAGAAACACCATGAATGAACTGGGCCGCTTAGAAGACTTACCCGCCGACTACGTGGCCCAGCTGGCCTCGCACAACCTCGTCCCGCTGTGGCCCAACCTGCGCGGGGTCATGCCCCCGAACAAGCCGCGCCCCAACACCCGCGCCACCCACTGGCCTTACGCCACCATTCGCCCGCTCTTGCTGCGCGCCGGTGAGCTGGCCCCGATTGAGAAAGCCGAGCGCCGCGTGCTGGTGCTGGCCAACCCCGGCCACACGCTGGAAAAAATGCAGGCCAGCGCCGCCATGTACTTGGGCATGCAGTTGCTGCTGCCCGGTGAGTGGGCACCATCGCACCGCCACACCCCCAACGCGGTGCGCATGGTGGTAGAGGGCACGGGCGCGTGGAGCACGGTCGAGGGCGAAAAATGCCCCATGCTGCGCGGCGATTTAATTCTGACCCCCACCGGCCTGTGGCACGAGCATGGCCATGATGGGGACGAGCCCGTGATCTGGCTCGACGTGCTGGACTTGCCGCTGGTCTACTACATGGAGACCAGTTACCACGTAGAAAGTGGTCGTCAAGAGGTTACTGAAGGCCAAGGCGAGCGCGCCTACGCGCGGGGTGGCCTGGTGCCCACGCCCGTGTTTGAGCGCTCTAACAAAGCCTACCCCATGCTGCGCTACCCCTGGGCCGACGCACGCGCCGCGCTGGAGTCACTCGCCGATGATCAGCCCGCGCTAGAAGCCGTGCAGCTCACCTACAGCAACCCCGAAACCGGCGGCCATGCTGAAAACATCCTCGGTTTTTACGCCCTGATGCTGCGCCCCGGCCAAGCGCTCAAACTCCCCGTGCGCAGCCCCGCCATGGTGTTCCACGTCATCGAAGGCGGCGCGCAAGTGCAGATCGAAGACCAGCGCTTCACCCTGTTGGAGGCCGACACCTGCTGCGCGCCGGGTTACACGCCGGTGATGCTCACCAACACCTCTGACGAGGCCCCCGCATTCATCTTCATAGCCGATGAAACGCCGCTGCATCAAAAGCTGGGTGTGTTTGAAAAACGCAGATAAGCCAAGAATAGATTGACACACCATGGACATTGCCAATCTCATCGCCATCGACACCCACACCCACCTGGAGGTGTCGTGCCGCAACCCCTTTGACGCCTACGGCGAAGAGTACGACCACGCCGCGGACAAATACTTCCGCTCCAGCCGCCGCCCGACGATGCAAGAGACGATTGACTTCTACCGCGAGAAGAAAATCGGCTTCGTCAACTTCACCGTCGATGCCGAATCGCAACTGGGCCGCACGCGCATCAGCAACGAAGAAATCGCCGATGCCGCCGCCGCCAACAGCGACATCATGATTGCCTTTGGCTCCATCGACCCGCACAAGGGCAAGATGGGTGCACGCGAAGCGCGCCGACTGGTGGAAAGCCATGGCGTGAAAGGTTTCAAGTTTCACCCCACGGTGCAGGGCTTCGAGCCGGCCGACAAGATGGCTTGGCCGATCTACGAAGTCATCAACGAGCACAAGCTGCCCGCCATCTTTCACAGCGGCCACTCGGGCATTGGCAGCGGCATGCGCTGCGGCGGCGGCTTGCGCTTGCAAAACTCCAACCCCATGCTGCTAGAAGACGTGGCCATCGCCTTCCCCGACATGCAAATCGTCATCGCCCACCCCAGCTGGCCCTGGCAAGACGAAGCCCTCTCCCTGGCCATGCACAAACCCAACATCTGGATCGACCTGAGCGGCTGGAGCCCCAAGTATTTCCCACCGCAGTTGGTGCAATACGCCAACACCCTGCTCAAAGACCGCATCCTCTTCGGCAGCGACTTCCCCCTCATCACGCCGGATCGGTGGTTGAAAGACTTTGAAGAGGCGGGGTTCAAAGACGAGGTGAAACCGGGGATTTTGAAAGGGAATGCGGTGCGCTTGTTGGGGTTGGGGTGAGCTGTGAAATGAGCCGAAAACCATGGCACCACGCGGCCTGCCGCATGCTGGAGAATCGGTTTCCTGAGTTGAGATTTAGGAATATCTCAACGGATATTCTGAATGCTCAGGATGTCCGATCATCTGCGTCACGTTGACCGCCAAATATCATGAACTTTCTTCGGTGTACCTTACCTGCGGTTCTTGTGGCATTTGCAACCTCTGCGTGTGCTGGGGATTTCCCATCTTTTGCACTTTGAAAATTCAGCCGAACTTGGGAGAACAGCAACTGTATTTCCGCCGAAAACACCCGCAATTGCGAACATTGGCCCAACACTGATTTCGTGACAGTTGAGCGCGTCGGCGACGGTTTCTTTCGAGATCTACGGCGGCAATGGTCATCTTTGTTCTGGCAGTGGTATTGCCCAATGGAAAAATGGAGCTTTGCGCTTGGCCTTTCCCCAGGATGGAGCGCCAGTCTGCAAGGTCTGGGTCACCTTTTCAAAAGCAGTCGCGTCGATCCGTTCAAACGAGTCGGACGCCTGCCGATCTATAGGTGGAGCGCGCGCTCAAATCAATGCGAATTTGCCGAAAGCTGTCAAAGATACCCGACCAAAGAGACCTACGGAGTAGTGATTCCGACAGGTCTAACCGGTCGCCCCACACGGACACTCAGCAGCAGAAAGACAGCACAGGGCTGAGCGATTTCTACTAATCCTCGCTGCGGCGCACATCGTGGCTGGCGTGTCGCTCACGCTGCTGCCGTTTGTGTCAGCGGTTCATCTCCAATGGGTTACCGTGATTTTTGGTGCTGAAAAAGTTTCAGAAGAAATCAAATTTCTGATGGCTGTCTTTGGCCCCACGATCGCAAGTTGGGGTGTGTTTTTTTATGCGCTTGTCAAAGCCTTCTTTCGCAGCCCCGCACTCGGCACATGGTGGGCGCTGGTGATGTCAATCGTGGTGTGGGCACCGATGGATTCGGCGCTTTCCATTTACTACGGGCTTTACCCGGCGGTGGCCTTGAATGCCGCAGTGGCCAGCCTGTTCCTTGGGCTGCTGTTTAGCGTGCGTGGCTTGATCTTTGATGTCGCGCTCCACCCGAATGTGGAGTATTGACGAGTGTTCTGCCATGGCGATGCCTCAAGCCAGATGATCCGCAAAAAACGCCAGCGTGCGTTCCCGCGCCAACTGCGCAGCGGCAGCGTTGTAGGCGCCGCGATGGTCGCAATTGAAGCCGTGGTCGGCGTCATAGGTTTCTACGCGCACCTTGGGTTGGGCGGCCTTGAAGGCCAGTACCGTGGCCAAGGGGATGTGCGTGTCCAGCTCGCCGAAGTGCGCGAGCACGGGCACCAGGGGTTGGCGTGCGGCGTCGGCGGGGCCGGTCATGCCGCCGCCGTAGTAGGGCACGGCGGCTGACAGGCCTTTGAGCAGGCAGGCGGCGCGCCAGGTGAGCAGGCCACCCCAGCAGTAGCCCACGATACCGACTTTGCCGCCCGAGGCTTGAGCCGCGTAGTCGATGGTGGCCTGGATGTCTTGCAGCACGCCGGGGGCGGGCAAGGCTTCGACCGCCGCTTTGTAGCCAAAGCCTTCTGTCCTGTCGGGATCGATATAGCCCAATTCCACACCAAGACCCACACCGGGTTTGACACGGGAGAAGGTGGCCGGTGCCACGGCCAAGTAGCCTGCGGCTGCATAGCCGTCGGCCACGGCGCGGATGTGCGCGTTGACGCCGAAGATTTCTTGCAGCACGACGATGGCACCCTTGGGTGTTCCCTGGGGTTTGGCCACATAGGCGGGGAAGGTGGTGCCGTCAGCGGCGGTGAGTTGGATGGTTTGGGTCATGGTGCTTCGTGGCTTACTTCGCTTGCAACTTGCGTTCAACAAAATCCAAACGATCCTGGCCCCAGAACAACTCACCGTCGATGATGAAACTGGGCGCGCCAAAGACGTTGGCCTCGTTGGCCTCAGTGGTGTAGCTGTCGTACAGCGACTGGATCTTCGGGTCTTTGGCTTGCTCCAGACGCTGCGCGCTCAGGCCGCATTCGCTCAGCAGTTCGGCTTGCACGGCCGCGTCGGCAATGTTGCGTTGTTGCTCCCAGACGGCGGCCAGGATGGCACCGGTCAGGCGCAGGGCGGCATCCAAGCCGTCGTGCAGGTCCACCGTGATGATGAGACGCGCGCAGTCGTCGCCCGCCACGGGGAAAAATGTGGGCTGCACGTTGATCGGTTTGTTCAAAAACTCACCAAAGCGCTTGAGCTCCAGCAGCCGATACGCCAGGCGCTGCGGTGGCCGCTTGCCCAAGGGAAGACCGCCCGACAAGGGGAATACCTTGCCCAGGTCCACCGGCTTGAGGCGCACGGTGGCACCGTTGGCTTTGGCCATGGCAACAAAGCGCTCGTGGCCAAAGTAGGTGTAGGGGCTTTGCGGGGCGATGTAGTAGTCAACGGTTTTGTTCATGGGGATTTCCTGAGGTTGAGGGAGGTGGCCAGCCCGCATGTTATCTTTTCAGCCACACACCCTCATTTCACTGGAGCCACTCTTGAATAAAGTTCTACTCATCACCGGTGGCAGTCGCGGCATTGGCGCGGCCACGGCCTATCTGGCGGCGGCCCAAGGTTATGCCGTCGCCGTTAACTACAGCCACAACGCCAGCGCGGCCGAGGTGGTGGTGAGTGCCATCCAGGCCCAGGGCGGTAAGGCCATGGCGGTACAGGCCGACGTGGCGAATGAGGCACAGGTCTTGGCCATGTTTGCCACAGTGGACGCAAAGTTAGGCCGACTCACCGCACTGGTCAACAGCGCCGGTGTGGTGGACGTGGCCGCGCGCGTGGACGCGATGGACGTGGCGCGCTGGCGGCGCTTGTTTGACATCAACGTCATCGGCACCATGCTGTGCGCGCGCGAGGCGGTGCGGCGCATGAGCACGCGCCACGGCGGCTCGGGCGGAGCCATCGTCAACTTGAGCAGCGTGGCGGCGACCTTGGGCTCACCCGGTCAGTATGTGGACTACGCCGCGAGCAAGGGCGCGATAGACAGCTTCACCGTGGGGCTGGGCCGCGAGGTGGCGGCCGAGGGCATTCGCGTCAACGCGGTGCGCCCCGGCGTGATTGACACCGACATCCATGCCAGCGGCGGCCAACCCGAGCGCGCCCAACAGCTCGCGCCTACCATCCCCATGCGCCGCCCCGGCACAGCGGAGGAGGTGGCGCAGGCCATTGTCTGGCTGCTGAGTGACGCGGCCAGCTACTGCACGGGGAGCATTGTGGATGTGGGGGGCGGGCGTTAAAACCCCGCCGTCAACAACCACTGCCCCAGCTCAGCCACAGCCGCATCAGTAGCAGCCTCCAGCGCACGCACGCCGCCGGACGCACCGGCCGTGGGGGCTGGGCGCTGCATGCTCACGCTGCGTTGCGCGAGCGTTTTAAGACCTGTAGCGCTGACCTGTTGCAGCGTGGCGCGCAGGCGCAGCACACCCGCGCTTTGCCCCGGCTTGTCAAACACTTGGCTGAACTCTTCCAGCTCCAGCGCCAGCACCTGCGTGGCACCCTGCCCCGGCTTGAGCACGGTGCGCTGGCGGCTCAAACCCTCGCGCAAACGCTGTTGCACCAGATCAGCAGGCGGCACGGCCCAGCGCGCCAAGGCGTAGGCACGCAACTGGCGCGCGTCGTCATAGGCCAAGCGGTACAGCAGGGCCGTGCTGTCCAGCGCCGGGGCGGCGTGCACCGTGATGGCCAGCGCGGGGCGGACCGGTGTTGCGGTGGCTGCTGTGGACGCGGGTGCGGGCAGCGCGCGCTCGCCAAAGTCATACAGCACCGGGCTGGCCCCGCGCTCGGGCAGGGCGCAACTGGCCACCAGCATCGAAAAAATAATGACAAATAGGGCTGTAGCCCTTGAAACACTAGCGTAAGCAGCTACCGAATTAATAGCAATCATGGCGCCCTTTCTGCCGGCAAAACAAAACCAGGTTCACCCGGGCCGGGCTTGGCGGGCGCGTGGCCAAAGATCAGCGCCTGTGGGTTGTCGTTCAAGGTGTTGGCCACGCGGCCCAGGGTGCGCGCGGCTTGGCCCGCCTCGTCAATGCTGCGATTCAGGCGTGGCAGCGTGTCGCTCTGCACGGTTTGTAGTGTCTGACCTGCAGTGCTGAGTGCTGCTGCACTTTGGGTGAGTTGATCCAGCACAGCACCAGGCTGCTGCACGGCTTGCGCCAGACTTCGAAATTCAGTCGCCGTTTGCTTGACTTCGTCGCTGCTAGCGGCCACGCGACGGGAGGCGTCGTTCAAGCCCTTGAGCGAACTGCGGGCGTCTAGCACCAGCGGCGGCAAGCTGCCCGCCGCCTGCCCCAGCGCCCCCAAGGTGGTGATGAGCACCTTTTGGTTGTCCGGGGCCACGAGCTGGTTCAGGCGCTGGCCGATTTGATTGAACTGCGTGAGCAATTGCGTGCCTTTGTCGGTGATCTGGCTCACCAGGCTGGGGTGCATGGGGATGCGTGCGATCTGATCGGGGTCGGCACTCAAGCGCTCTTTGGATTCGCCGCTGTCGTCGAGCTGCACATAGGCGATGCCAGTCACCCCCTGAAAACCCAGCGTGGCAAAGCTGGATCGGGTCAGCGGCGCGGCCTCATCCACCTTGATGCGCAGCAGCACATTGCCCTGAACTTGCGGGTCGAAGGCAATGCTGTCCACCTTGCCAACGTTGACACCCCTAAAGCGCACCGCTGCCTGCGGCTGCAAGCCATTGACCGCGTCGTGGGACGACACCTCATAAAGCACCTGCACCCCGGTCTCACGCGTGAGCCAGAGGGCCAGACCCACCAACAGAGCGGTGATGAC
The DNA here is from genome assembly GCA_031427355.1 of Hylemonella sp. GTDB lineage: Bacteria > Pseudomonadota > Gammaproteobacteria > Burkholderiales > Burkholderiaceae_C > CANCDA01. The sequence goes on along the minus strand of JANPNG010000300.1, from coordinate 6,977 downwards.
CAGCACAAAAGTGCCAGCGGCCAAGGCGTGGGCTTTGTTTTCCATAATGGGTTTTACACCTGAGAGCGGGTGGCTGGCAACTGGGCCTGCGCCCGCTGGCCGCGCCGCCCGCCAAAGAAGTTGCGGATAAAGGGGTGCGGGAAGGCCATCACCTCGACCAGCGGCCCGCTGGCAATGACGCGCTTGTCGGCCAGCACGGCGACGCGGGTGCTGAGTTCAAACAGCGTGTCCAAGTCATGCGTGACCATCACCACCGTCAGGCCCAGCTCGCCGTGCAGTGAGCGCAGCAGCTCGCAAAAACCGTCGGCGCTGTCCGGGTCCAGCCCGGCGGTGGGTTCATCGAGCATCAGCAGGGGCGGGTCCATGACCAGCGCGCGCGCCAGGGCCACGCGCTTGACCATACCGCCCGAGAGTTCGGCCGGCATCTTGTGCGCCTGTGAGACGTCGAGCCCGACCATCTGCAACTTGACCAGCGCCACGTCGCGCACCAAGGCCTCGGGCAGGGTTTTCAGCTCACGCAGGGGAAAGGCGATGTTGTCCAGCACGCTGAAGGCCGAGAACAGCGCGCCGTGCTGAAACAGCATGCCGACGCGGCTGGCGGCCCCGGCGTCGCTCAGACGCTCCGCCGGCTGACCCAGCACGGTGACACGCCCACTGTGGGGCCGCTCCAACCCCAGCATCTGCCGCAACAGCACGGTCTTGCCGCTGCCCGAGCCGCCCACGATGGACAGCAGTTCACCCGCTTCAATGCGCAAGTCCAAATCTTGATGAACGACAAAGTCTTGACCTGCGGAGCGAAACACCGTGCTCAGGTTTTCGATCTCCACGATGGGTGCCATGCCATGTGATTCGCTGCTCATAGCCCCACGTCCTTGAACAGCACCGCAAACAGCGCATCCACCAGAATTACCACCGTGATGGAGGTCACCACCGAGGCCGTGGTGCCACGGCCCAGGCTCTCGGTATCGGGCTGCACGCGCAAGCCGTAGTGGCAACCGATGAGTGCGATGAGTACGCCGAACACCGCCGACTTGGCGGTGGCCAGCGTCAGGTTGGACGCGTTCACCGCCTCGGGCAGGCTCAACACAAAATACGACGGCGGGATTTGCATCAGCAGGTCCGCCACCAGCATGCCGCCAGTCAAGGCTGCCAGCGTGGTCCATACACTGATCAGCGGCATGGCCAGGGCCATGGCCAGCACGCGCGGCAACACCAGACGAAAGCCCTGGGCGATGCCCAGCACGCGCATGGCGTCAATCTCCTCCGTCACCCGCATCACGCCAATCTGCGCCGTGATGGTGGAACCGGAGCGCCCCGCAATCAGCACCGCCGCCAGCACCGGGCCCAGTTCGCGGATGAGCGAGAGGCCCAGGATATCGACGATGAACAGATCCGCCCCCAGCAGCTTGAGCTGGCGTGTCATGAGATAAGCCAGCACCACGCCAATCAGAAACCCCACCAGCGCCGTGATGGGCAAGGCATTGGCACCGATTTGGTACAGGTGCCCGGAAAAATCACGCCACGGCCCCCGGCTGGGGTGGCGCAACAAGCGCAGGGCATCCAGCAGCAGTTGCCCCAGCAGTAGCAGCAGCCCGTGCAGGTGGTCCAACACCCGCAGCACACGGTTGCCGAAGGCCAGGTAGTAGGAGAGCAGCGTGGCACGTTCGGGCGTGGGGGCCGGTGCGGTGTAGCGCGCCACGCGTGCCAGCAGGGCGTGCTGGGTCGGCAGGGTGTCAAGGTGCGCAGGCCACTGTCGCCCCCAGGCGTTCCACAGCACTTGCGCGCCGGTGTGGTCCAGGCGCTGCAACTCGCGCAAGTCCCATTGACATTCAGATGGGGGCGCGGCCTCGGTCAGGGCGGCTTGAAGCTCGTTTTGCAGTTCGGCCCACACGGCGGGTTCGGCCAGCCGGGCGGCGACCCACTCACCCTGCAATTGGCAACAAACGCCTTGCACCATGGGCGAACGCTGTAGGCGTGGGTTTGGGCCGTGCATGGGCAGCCTGGGATGATTCACAGATAGGTCAGATCGCGCGCCTTACCGCTGAACACGCGGTAAGAGAACACGGTATAGCCAATGATGGCGGGCAGCACGATCAAGGCGCCCACCAGAATGAATTTGAGTGATTCGGGCGCGCTGGCGGCCTGCCAGATCGTCATGCGATCGCCCACGATGTACGGAAACAGGCTGTACGCCAATCCATAGAACGCCAGCACAAAAATGCCAATGGCGCTGAAAAAAGGCACTCCCACGCCATACTCGTTACCCAGTGCCAGACGCACAGGCAATCGGCGCAATGATCGCTCGATCACGCCAAAGAGTGCCGCCGTGGCTAGGGGAATTGGAATTAGCATCACCACATAAGGCAGCGCAAACCACTTGTCGAAAATGCGCGGGCTGGCCCAGGGGGTGATGAACGAGATGGCGGCCACGCCGACCGCCGTCACCCACAGCGCTCGGCGTGCCCAGTGCACGGCGCGCAATTGCAGTGGCCCATCGGTCTTCATGATGAGCCAGCTGGCACCCAGCAGGCAGTATCCAGCGGACAGGCAGACGGCAATCACCGCAGAAAAAATGTAAGCGCGGGGGCTGTGCTCCAACCCAAGAATGTAAAAACCCAGCATCCAGCCCTGCGACAGGGCCGTGATCAGCGAGCCCACAAAAAACGTGTTGTTCCAGGCCCCCTTATGCTCGACTCGGGCTTTGACGCGGAAGTCAAAAGCCACCCCCCGCAGGATCAGCCCCACCAGCATCAGCGCGACGGGCAGGTACATCGCACCCAAGATCAGGCCATGGGCCAATGGAAAACAAGTCAGCAAAATGCCCACGCCGAGCACCAGCCAGGTTTCATTGGCATCCCAAAATGGGCCGATGGACGCGATCATCGTGTCCTTCTGTTCATCTTCGGCACTGCGCAGCAGCATGCCCACCCCAAGGTCGTAGCCGTCCAGAACCACATAGGCCAACATACCCAGTCCCATGATGCCCATGAAGATCACGGGCAGCCATTCATCAAAGCTCATGTTCATGACGCCTCCTGACCAGCTTTGCGAGCCATGTGAAACAGCGCCAATACGTAAGCCGCCAGCAGCACCACGTACACCGACAGGTACATCGCCAGTGTGGTGGCCACCATGGGCACGGAAATTTGCGCTGCCGCCTGCGCTGTGGTGAGGAGACCGTAAACCAGATAAGGCTGGCGACCGACCTCTGTCACGTACCAGCCTGCCAGGGTTGCAATCCAACCCGAGAACGTCATGGCGATCAACACGCGCACCACCAGCGGCTGTAGTGTGCCAAGACGTTTGAACTGCCAGGCCGCCAGCCAACTCACCGCGAGCATCAGAAGGCCCACGCCCACCATCAATCGAAATGCCAAGAAAACCGGGGCGACCGGTGGGTGCTTGCCCTTGAAGTCATTGAGCCCCTGGACTTCGCCATCAAGGTGATGCCGCAAATACAGGCTCGCCAGCTTGGGGATCGCTATCTCGTACAAATTGCTGCGTGTCGTTTCATCGGGCCACGCCAGCAACACCGCGGGTGCGCCGCGTTGGGTGTCCCAGATGCCTTCCATGGCCGCCACTTTCGCGGGTTGGTGCTCCAGGGTATTGAGTCCATGCAAGTCACCCAGAAAAATTTGGGCCGGCACCAGCACTGCGGCCATCACCACACCCGTGCGCAAGGCTGCCAGCACGGCGGGTGCACGGTCACCGCGCCACCACCGGTAGGCACTGATCCCCGCCACCAGAAAGGCCACGGTGACGAAACAAGCCGTCATCATGTGGGCAAAGCGGTAGGGAAACGAGGGGTTGAAGATGATGGCCCACCAATCCTTGGCATGAACCACGCCGTCAATCATCTCAAACCCCACCGGGGTCTGCATCCAACTGTTGAGCGCGAGGATCCAGAATGCGGACAGACTGGTGCCACCCGCCACCAATACCGTCGCCAAGGTGTGCACGCGATTGGACACGCGCTTCATGCCAAACAGCATCACCCCCAGAAAGGTGGCCTCGAGAAAGAAGGCGGTCAGCACCTCATAGGCCAGCAAAGGGCCCGCGATATTGCCCACCGTTTTCATGTAGCCCGGCCAGTTGGTCCCGAATTGAAAACTCATGGTGATGCCGCTGACCACGCCCAAGGCGAAGGTCAAGGCAAAAATTTTGACCCAGAAGGCATACGCCTGCATCCATTTGGGGTCCCCGGTCCGATTGCTGCGCAGCTTGAAAAACAGCAACACCCAAGCCATCGCGATACTAATGGTCGGAAACAGGATGTGAAAAGACATGTTTGCCGCGAACTGGATCCGGTGCAGGATCAACGCGTCATTCACAATGGGCTGGACAATTTCGTTCACGCTTTACCCCTTCATGTGACGCCATCATAGAACCACCCAGTAGCTTGCAAAGCAAATTACAAATAGAAGCCCTGTGTTATTTTCGACCAGAAGCTTTTGCTTATTCTCGAAACTCATTTCCTTGCGCCGGAGCAGTGCGCTCAAGGTCGGCTCAAACGCGCTTTAACGCCAGACCCGCTCCAACGCCCCCCAGGCACTGGCAATCACCGGCTCAGCACGGCGGGCTTTGAGGCAGACGAAGCTCAGCACGCAGTCCAGGCTGACGCGGTCGGCAATCACCAAGCCACGGGCTTGCGCTTCGCTCATCGCTATCGAGTCGCGCACCAGACTCAGGCCTACGCCAGAGCGCACCAAGTCCAGCATGGAGGCCTCTTGGTCCACCAGCGCGACTTGGCGCGGGGCCACACCCAACGGGGCAAACACGCGCGCCAGCAGGCGGTGGTGGGCCGACTCGGGCGGTGTGGCCAACCAGGGCAGCGCGGCCAGTGCCTTCCAGTCGCGGCCCAGCACTTGATCGCCCCAGCCCGCTGGAGCCAGCACGCGGTAGGTGAAGTGGGATAACACTTTTGCTTCAAAATTAATAGCTGTTGATGCAAGTGCAGAAAGGTCTACAGCCTCTTTTACCTCTAAATCATCGGGCTCGCCCAGGTAAAAACCCACATCCAACTCGCCCCGTGCCACGCGCGCCAGCACCTCGCCACTCATGCCCTGGCGCAACTCGGTCTCAATCTGCGGGGCCGACTCCACCAGCTCTTTGAGGAAGGCACCGAGCCGAGTGAACTCAGGATCCAAAATCGTGCCAATGCGCAAGCGACCGCGCAGGGTGCTGTTTAGCTTAAGCGCGGCCTGGCCGAAGTCGGCCAGCGCGGCCAGGGCTTTTTCGGCCTGCGGCAGCAGGGCTGCGCCGTCGGGTGTGAGTGCCAGCCCGTGCGGCGTGCGCGTGAAGAGTTGCAGCCCCGTGCTCTGCGCCAGGCTTTTGAGTTGCAGGCTCACGGCGGGTTGGCTCAGGTGCAGGCGCGTGGCGGCGCGCGAGACGTTGCCTTCGCGTGCCACGGCGACGAAGGCGCGCAGGGTTTGGGGGTCGGCGGTCGATGAGGCTGACTTCATATTTGACAAATTTATATCACTGTTTTGTCGAAATCATTGGATGAGCTGCTGTTGATCGACGAAAATCAAAGCACTATTTGGAGACAAGATCATGAGCATCACTAATATCGATCACCACATCGCAGGTCAAGTTGTGGCTGGCACCTCAGGCCGTACGCAAGACGTGTTCAACCCCGCCACCGGCGCGGTCACCGGCCATGTGGCACTGGCCAACAGCGTCGAAGTGGGTGCCGCCGTCGCCGCCGCGCAAGCCGCTTTCCCGGCCTGGGCCGACACGCCGCCGCTGCGCCGCGCCCGCGTGATGTTCAAGTTTTTGGAATTGCTGAATCACCACAAGGACGAGTTGGCGCACCTGATCACCGCCGAGCACGGCAAGGTGTTCACCGACGCCCAGGGCGAGGTGGCACGCGGCATCGACATCGTCGAATTTTCCTGCGGCATTCCCCAGTTGCTCAAGGGCGACTTCACCGACCAGGTTTCCACCGGCATGGACAACTGGACGCTGCGCCAGCCGCTGGGCGTGGTGGCGGGCATCACGCCCTTCAACTTCCCCGTCATGGTGCCGATGTGGATGTTCCCGGTCGCCATCGCTGCCGGCAACACCTTCATCTTGAAGCCCAGCCCGATTGACCCCTCGGCTTCGCTCTTCATGGCCGATTTGCTGACCAAAGCGGGCCTGCCCAAGGGCGTGTTCAACGTGGTACAGGGCGACAAAGAGGCGGTCGATGCGCTGCTGGTCCACCCCGACGTGAAGGCGGTGAGCTTTGTCGGCTCCACCCCGATTGCCAACTACATCTACGAAACCGGCGCGCACCACGGCAAGCGCGTGCAAGCCCTGGGCGGCGCCAAGAACCACATGGTGGTGATGCCCGATGCGGACATTGAGCAAGCGGTGGACGGTCTGATTGGCGCGGCTTACGGCTCGGCCGGTGAGCGCTGCATGGCGATCAGTGTGGCGGTGTTGGTGGGTGACGTGGCCGACAAGATCATGCCCAAGCTGATAGCGCGCACCGAGGCGCTAAAAATCAAGAACGGCCTGGAGCTGGACGCCGAAATGGGCCCGATCGTCACGGCCACGGCGCACCAGCGCATCACTGGCTACATCGACATCGGCGTCAAGGAAGGCGCGCAGATGCTGGTCGATGGCCGCGGCTTCACAGGTGCTGCCGCCGGCGACGGCTGCGAGGCTGGCTTCTGGATGGGCGGCACGCTGTTTGACCACGTCACGCCCGCGATGCGCATCTACAAAGAAGAAATTTTCGGCCCGGTGCTGGCCTGCGTGCGCGTACCCGACTTTGCCACCGCCGTGCAGTTGGTCAACGACCACGAGTTCGGCAACGGCGTGGCCTGCTACACGCGTGACGGCCATGTGGCGCGTGAGTTTGCGCGCCGCATCCAGGTCGGCATGGTCGGCATTAACGTGCCGATTCCCGTGCCCATGGCCTGGCACGGTTTTGGCGGCTGGAAGCGTTCGTTGTTTGGCGACATGCATGCCTACGGTGAAGAAGGCGTGCG
>JANPNG010000299.1:0-7217 GCA_031427355.1 Hylemonella sp. | reverse complement strand
CGTGCGCCCTGTGAGCGACGACAGCAGCGCGGCCCAGGTGGCCCACGCCCCCAAAGTGCCGTCGGCTACCCCTCCCGGCAGCACGCCGCGCCGGGGTCGAAGCCGCTTTGGCGAGCAAGAGCGCTTCATGCTCTTGCTGCTGGCGCCCTCAGCCATATTGCTGCTGCTGTTCCAGGTGCTGCCCATCGTGATCGGTGCCAATGCCAGTTTTCGCGACTGGATGCTGACCAACCCTAAGCGCACCTGGCTGGGTTGGGAGCACTACAAAGCGGTGCTGACCGACGAGGTTTTTCTGACCCTGGTGCTGCCCAACACCTTTGGCTTCATGTTCGCCTCGGTCGGCCTGTCGCTGGTCTTGGGGCTGTCGCTGGCGCTTTTGCTCAATCGCCCTTATCGCGGGCAAAAAATAGTGCAAACCGTGCTGCTCTTGCCGCTGATGGTCGCGCCGGTGATCGCCGCCATCATGGTGCGTTGGATCTTTAACGACCAATTCGGCATCGTCAATGTGGTGCTCGAAGCCATCGGCATTGAGGGCCAGCCCTGGTTGGCGCAGCGCTGGACGGCGTTTGGCGTGGTCTTGCTGACCGATGTTTGGTTATGGACACCCTGGTTCACGATTTTGCTGCTGGCCGGTCTGCAAAGCCTGCCCAGGGAGCCGTTCGAAGCAGCCGCCATCGACGGCACCAGTGCCTGGCGCGTGTTCCGCTACCTGACCCTGCCCATGCTGCGCCCGGTGATTGTGGTCTGCATCGTGATCCGCTCCATCGACGCCTTCCGCACCTTCGACATCGTGTGGACTCTGACCGGCGGTGGCCCGGCGCGCCAGACCGAGTTGTTCAGCCTCTACGCCTACGAGCAGGCCTTCATCTTCCTGAACTTTGGGCGCGGCTCGGCCGCAGCGCTGATCGGCGCAGTGATCGTGCTGATCTTTGGCTTGAGCCTCTACCGTTTGTTGAATCGGGTTGCGGAGGTGTCCCGATGAGCATGGTGCAAACCGGTTTGTTTGCCGAGCTGCCGCCACCCGCGCGCAAGGCCTTCTTTGCGCTGGCACTCACGGCTATCTGCCTGCTCTTCGCCTTCCCCATCATCTGGTTGCTGCTGACCTCGCTGCGGCCTCAGTCGGGCGTGTACTACGTTTGGAAGGGCACCGAGTTCACGCTGGGCAGCTACCTGGAGGTGCTGGCGAACGAGCGCATTCGGCGCGCCTTTTTCAACAGCGGCCTATTGGCCACCGCCGCTACCGTGCTGTCGATTGCGGTCACGGTGTCCAGCGGCTACATGCTGTCGCGCTTTCGCGGGCCGATTGCCAGCAGCTGGTTTGTGGCGATTTATGTGTTCCGCTGCGTGCCCTACATCGCCTGGGTTTTGCCGCTGTATTTCGTCACGCAAAGCGTGGGCATTTACGACACCTACATCGGCCTCTTGCTGCCCCATGTGGCGGTGCATATCTGCTTCTTCTCCTGGCTGATGAAGGGTTTTTTTGACGGTATTGATCCGTCGATGGAGCAAGCCGCCCTGATTGACGGCTGCACCCGCTGGGGCGCCTTCATCCACGTGGCCCTGCCTTCGGCTTTGCCCGCGATATCGGCCTTGTCGGTGCTGTGCTGGCTGTTCACCTGGAACGAGTTTTTGTTCGCCCTGATCCTGACCGGCGAGAAGACGCCCATTCTGACGGTGGCGATGGCTCAGTTTGTTCACGAGATGGGTATCGAGTGGCATCTGATGAGCGCCACCGCCATGCTGGCCCTGGTGCCGGCTTTCTTGCTCACGCTGTTTGGTCAAAAGTATGTGATCAGGGGCTTGAAGTTGTAGGCGGGGTCAAGCCACCCCGTTGTCATGCCGCGCAGGGGCTTCCTGTGGATTTGCAAGCAAACCGAAGAAGAGGTGGAGATGAACGCATTGACCCAAAAAGCCGGTATCTGGATCGCCAGCGCGCTGCTGGCCTGTACCCAGGCGCTAGCCCAGCAGCAAGAACTGAAAATTGGCTACCAGCCCAACCCCATCCAGGACGCGTCGATTGCGATGATGGAAAAGTGGGGCGCCAAGAACAACGTCAAGATCACCAAGGTGCCCAACTCCTACGGCGTCTATGTCGAAAAGATGACGGCCTCGCTCACGTCAAGCTCAGACCAGTTCGACATCATTTGGCACAACGACGACTGGGGCCAACTCTGGGCGCACTTGCTCGAACCCACCGATGACATTCCCGGTCTGAAGCACGCCGACCCCTGGGGCATGGATCCGGTGATCTGGAACAACGCCCAGGGCAAGCCCACCGCCGTGCCCATGGGCCACACCTTTGGCGTGTTCTTCTACCGCACCGACCTGCTCAAAGAGAGCGAGCTGCCGCGCACTTGGGCACAAATGGTCGCCGTCAGCAAGAAGCTACAGGCCGAGAAAAAGGTCAAGTTCGGCTACGTCGGCGGCATGTCGATGAACAACACCTGGTTCACCTGGTTCTGGTCGGCCTGGACCAATGGCTGCGACGTGTTCATGCCCCTCAAATCGCGTGACAACAAAGTGCTTTCGGCAGGCGGTTGGAAGTCCGCCCTGGGCGAGCCCTGTATGCAGCAAACGGCCGAGTTCTGGTGGGACGCGATCAACACCCACAAGATCAGCCCGCGCGGCATGCCCACCTATGACCGCAACGAAGCCAACGCGGTGTTCTCCGCCGGTGACGCCGCGTTTACCGTGAGCGACTCGGTCTACTGGGCGCACTTCAATGACCCGGCCAAGTCCAAGGTGGCGGGCAAAGTGGGCATCAGCTGGTTTCCACTGGGCCCCAACCGCAAAGAAGCCTTTGCCTGGAACGACATCTGGGGCTGGGCCATTCCCAAGACCATTCCAAACGAGCGCAAGGCCCTGGCCAAACGCATGTTGTCGGACATGATGGAGGACGAAGAAGGCCAGATCGAGCTGTGGAAGAAGACCGGCGCGCCGCCACCCAACAAGGCGCTGTGGGACAAAATCGCCAAGACCGACCCCTTCATGCAGCAGTTGAAAAAAGTCAGCCTGGACGTACCCGGCAAGGTTCACGCTGCCTACTACTTTGACAAGTGGCCCGCTGCCCACAAGGCGTATTCGGACGCTGTGACCAAGGCGGTTACCGGCAACCGCGAAGACATTCGCAAAGCGCTGGTCGAAGGTGCAGCGGCCCAATCCGCCGCTGCCAAGTAAGCTGACTTTTCACCCCTGTTGACCCTGATTTCAGCAGTTCCTTGGGCACCTCGAAAGTGGTGCTCGGGGAACTGAGGACATCAGCCTAATTTTTCCCATCACGATGTCGCAAATCACCATCAGCCGTTTGAACAAGCACTACGGCCAGGCGCACCACGCGGTGCGCGACCTGGACCTGACCATCGCCGATAAAGAATTTGTCGCCCTGGTTGGCCCCTCGGGCTGCGGCAAATCAACCACGCTGCGCATGATTGCCGGCCTGGAAGACATCACCGACGGTGAAATTCGCATCGGCGACCGCGTGGTCAACGACCTGCCGCCGCGCGAACGTGACATCGCCATGGTGTTCCAGAGCTACGCTCTGTACCAGCACATGACGGTGTATGACAACCTGGCTTTTGGCCTGCGCAACCGCAAGTTGCCTGAGACCCAAATCAAAGTGGAAATTGACCGTGCGGCTGACATCTTGGGCCTGGCTGAGTTGATGCAACGCCGCCCCAAACAGCTCTCCGGTGGTCAGCAGCAGCGCGTGGCGCTGGGGCGCTGCATCGTACGCAACCCCAAGGTGTTTTTGTTCGACGAACCGCTGTCCAATCTGGATGCCAAGCTGCGCACCCAAATGCGCCTGGAGATTAAGCGCTTGCGCCACCGTGTGCCCACCACCTCGGTCTTCGTCACGCACGACCAAGTCGAGGCCATGACCCTGGGCGACCGCGTCGTCATCATGAAAGAAGGACGCATCCAGCAAGCCGGAACACCGCTGGAGGTGTACCGCAGGCCGGTCAACAAGTTCGTGGCGGGCTTCATTGGCGCGCCGTCCATGAACTTCATCCCGGTGACCGTGCACGAGGAGGATGGCCAGCTGTTTGCGCTGGCACCATCGCTACGCTTGCGCCTAGCGCCCGAGCACCATCAAGCCCTGCAAGCCTGGCGCAACCAGCCCGTAATTCTGGGCGTGCGGCCCGAGCACCTGGCGCTGGGCGCGCCCACGCCTGATCGCCATTTAGCGGCCCGCGTCGATGTGACCGAGCAACTCGGCTCCGAGATCGTGCTCGAAGCCAACCTGGCCGACCTGACGGTTAGCGTGTCACGGGTGGACCCCGCCGCCGTGCTAGAGAGTGGCGACCTGATCCACCTGGGCGTGGATGCCAGGCAACTGCATTTCTTTGACCCCCAGGACGAGACGTCCATTCTCGCAAAGACCTCAACATGACACGCGTTTTAATCACCGGCGCAGCCGGACACATTGGCCGCTGCCTGCGCGCCCAACTGAACGGTGTTTACGACGAACTGCGCTTGGCCGACATCGCCCCGCAAGCGCCCGCAGGTGCGGGCGAAACCGTGCTGCACACCGACATCCGCGACATCGCTTCGCTGGAGGCCGCCATGCAATCGGTGGACTGTGTCGTGCACTTGGCCGGCATCCCGGTTGAAGGGCCGTGGGAGACCGTGCGCGACCTCAACATCGATGGTTGCTACAACGCTTTTGAGGCCGCACGACGCCAAGGCGTCAAGCGCTTCATCTTCGCCAGCTCCAACCATGCGGTGGGTTTTCACCGACGCGAGCGTGTGCTGGACGACAAAGTAGTGCCGCGCCCCGACACGCGCTACGGTGTCTCCAAGGTGTTTGGCGAGGGGCTGGGTCGCCTGTATGCCGACAAGCACGACATGTCAGTGGCCTGCCTGCGCATTGGAACTTTTCGTGAGCCGGATGAGCCCGCTGAATCGCGCCAATTGCTGTCCTGGGTTAGCCACCGCGATCTGGCCCAGTTGGTGCGCCGCTGCATTGACTATCCCAGCTACCACTTCATCGTGGCCTACGGCGTGTCCAACAACAAGCGCAGCCGCTGGAGCAATGCAAACGTCGACTTTCTGGGCTACCGGCCCGAGGACGACTCCGAGGTGTTTGCCGAGGCGATTCTGGCCAAGGGTTTGGTTGAAAACCCCATCGCAGCGCCCTTCCACGGCGGCTTTTATTGCCCCATTGAATTCAGCGGCGATTTGGATCGCATCGACTGAATCAATTTTTCAAGCCGCAGGCCGCTCTTCATCCGGCCAGTCGCGGATATAGGCCTTGAGCATTTTGTTCTCGAAGTCTTGGCTCTCCACCACGGCTTTGGCCACGTCGTAAAAGCTGATCACGCCCATGAGCATTTTCTTGTCCTGCACCGGCAGATAGCGGGCGTGGTGCTCCAGCATCATGCGGCGCACGTCGTCCAGGTCGGTCTCCATGGTGCAGGTCAAAGGCGAGGCGTCCATGGCGGTGCGCACCAGAGTGGCACCGATGACGTTATTGTTTTTTTCACCAATGACTTGATCACCTCGCGAAAGGTCAACATGCCGACCAGTTCGCCGTGTGACATCACCACCAGCGAGCCGATGTCTTTCTCGGCCATGAGTTCGATGGCGCTGGCCAGAGCTTCGTCCGGGTTGGCGGTGTACAAGGTGTTGCCCTTGACGCGCAGAATGTCGCTGACTTTCATGGTGACCTCCATATGACTCACGAATGCCGAATGGCGTTTCCAATATAGCCCACAATGGCTCACAAATAAACACTCTTTTCACCCGGAGAAACCCCATGCCCGGCTACTCAGACCCCGGCTTCGACACCCTGGCGCTCCACGCCGGTGCCGCGCCCGACCCAAGCACTGGTGCGCGCGCCGTGCCGATCCACCTCACCACCTCCTTCGTCTTTGAGTCCAGCGACCACGCCGCCGCGCTCTTCAACCTGGAGCGCGCGGGCCATGTGTACTCGCGCATCAGCAACCCCACCAACGCGGTGCTGGAGCAACGCGTGGCCGCGCTAGAGGGCGGCGTTGGGGCCATTGCCGTGGCCAGTGGGCAGGCCGCGTTGCACTTGGCCATTAGCACCCTGATGGGCGCGGGCGCGCACATCGTGGCCAGCACGGCCCTGTATGGTGGCTCGCAAAATCTGCTGCACTACACCCTGCGCCGCTTCGGCATTGACACCACCTTTGTCAAACCGGGTGACATCGACGGCTGGCGCGCGGCCGTGCGCCCCAACACGAAATTATTTTTCGGCGAAACCGTGGGCAACCCAGGGCTGGACGTGCTGGACATCCCCACCATCAGCGCCATCGCCCACGAGGCCCGCGTGCCCCTGCTGGTGGACTCCACCCTCACCTCGCCTTGGTTGATGAAACCGTTTGAACATGGGGCCGATTTGATCTACCACTCGGCCACCAAATTCCTCAGCGGCCACGGCACGGTGATTGGCGGCGTGGTGGTGGACGGGGGTAGTTTCGACTGGGAACACTCTGGCAAATTCCCCGAGCTGAGCCAAGCCTATGACGGCTTTCACAACATGGTGTTCTGCGAGGAATCCACAGTGGGTGCCTTCTTGCTGCGCGCACGCCGCGAGGGCCTGCGCGACTTCGGTGCCTGCATGAGCCCGCACACCGCTTGGCTGATTTTGCAGGGGATAGAAACCTTGCCGCTGCGCATGGCGCGCCACATGAGCAACACCGAAAAAGTGGTCGAATTTTTGAGCCAACAGCCTTTTGTCTCGCGCGTCGGCCACCCGCTGTTGCCAAGCCACCCCAGCCACGCGCTGGCCCAGCGCTTGTTGCCACGCGGTGCGGGTTCGGTCTTCAGTTTTGACATCAAGGGCAGCCGCGAGCAGGGCAAAAAATTCATCGAGACGCTCAAAATCTTCAGCCACCTGGCCAACGTGGGCGACTGCCGCAGCCTGGTGATTCACCCGGCCAGCACCACGCATTTCCGCATGAGTGACGAGGCACTGGCCGCAGGCGGCATCACCCAGGGCACGATACGTCTGTCCATCGGGCTGGAAGACCCGGACGATCTGATTGACGATCTCAAGCGTGCACTCAAAGCGGCGGAGAAAGCAGCATGAACCTCACCGTCCATGGGGCCTCGACCTACTGCTACACCGGCGGCAAACCGTTTGACGCCGCCAAGCCCACGGTGGTCTTCATCCACGGCGTGCTCAACGACCACAGCGTTTGGATTTTGCAAAGTCGCTACCTGGCCCATCACGGCTGGAACGTGCTGGCGGT
>JANPNG010000298.1:0-13142 GCA_031427355.1 Hylemonella sp. | reverse complement strand
GACGCTCTGGATGCCCAGGGACAGCCCAAGAAGAAGTTCTACGCCTGCTCCATGCTGCCCTACCCCAGCGGCAAGCTGCACATGGGCCATGTGCGCAACTACACCATCAACGACATGCTCACGCGCTACCTGCGCATGAAGGGCTACAACGTGCTCATGCCCATGGGTTGGGACGCCTTTGGCCTGCCCGCCGAGAACGCCGCCTTGAAGAACGGTGTGCCCCCGGCGAAGTGGACGTTTGACAACATCGCCTACATGAAGAAACAGATGCAGGCCATGGGCCTGGCCATCGACTGGAGCCGCGAAGTCGCCACCTGCGACCCCAGCTACTACAAGTGGAATCAGTGGTTGTTTCTCAAGATGTTGGACAAAGGCATTGCCTACCGCAAGACCCAAGTCGTCAATTGGGACCCGGTGGACCAGACCGTGCTGGCCAATGAGCAGGTGATTGACGGCAAGGGCTGGCGCACCGGCGCAGTGGTGGAGAAGCGTGAGATCCCGGGTTATTACCTCAAGATCACAGACTACGCCGAAGAGCTGCTGCACCATGTCAAAAACGGCCTGCCGGGTTGGCCCGAGCGCGTCAAGCTGATGCAGGAAAACTGGATTGGCAAGAGCGAGGGCGTGCGCTTTGCCTTCACGCACGACATCCACGATGCGGCCGGGCACTTGATTGGCGATGGTCACATGTATGTCTTCACCACGCGTGTCGACACCATCATGGGCGTGACCTTTTGCGCCGTTGCGCCCGAGCACCCGTTGGCCCTGCACGCGGCCCAGTCCAACCCGGCGTTGGCCGCCTTTATTGACGAATGCAAGTCGGGTGGCACGACCGAGGCCGAGCTCGCCACGCAAGAGAAAAAAGGCATGGCCGCTGGCCTTCAAGTCACGCACCCACTGACCGGCCATCCGGTTGAAGTCTGGGTCGGCAACTACGTGCTCATGGGCTATGGCGACGGCGCGGTCATGGGCGTGCCCGCGCACGACGAGCGCGACTTTGCTTTTGCCCTGAAGTACGGCATCGAGATCGTGGAAGTGGTGCATGTGGACGGCCAGCACTTCAACTACTACCAGTGGCAAGACTGGTACGCTGACAAGCAGCGCGGCGTGACCATCAACTCCGACAGTTTCAGCGGCCTGGGTTTCAAGGACGCGGTCAACGCTGTGGCCCACGCCCTGCAAGTCAAGGGTCTGGGCGAGAAGAAAACCACTTGGCGTCTGCGTGACTGGGGTGTTAGCCGTCAGCGCTACTGGGGCACGCCCATCCCCATCATCCATTGCGACACGCATGGCGCGGTGCCGGTACCTGAGAAAGACCTGCCCGTGGTGTTGCCGCAAGACTGCATCCCGGACGGCTCGGGCAATCCACTGCACAAGCATGAGGGTTTCCATGCCGGTGTGGTTTGCCCAGTCTGCGGTAAAGCCGCGCGGCGCGAGACCGACACCATGGACACCTTCGTGGACAGTTCGTGGTACTTCATGCGTTATTGCGACCCGCGTGAGCGCAGAGCCATGGTGGGCGCAGGCACCAACTACTGGATGCGGGATCAGCAGCAGGCCAGCGGCGGCAGCGGCATGGACCAGTACATCGGCGGCATTGAGCACGCCATTCTGCACCTGCTGTACGCGCGCTTTTGGACCAAGGTCATGCGTGACCTGGGCCTGGTCACGGTCGATGAGCCTTTTACCAAGTTGCTCACCCAAGGCATGGTGCTCAACCACATCTATTCGCGCAAGAGCGTCAAAGGCGGCATTGAATACTTCTGGCCACACGAAGTAGAGGATATTCACGACGCTGCTGGCAAAGTGACCGGGGCGACGCTCAAAGCCGCCAAGGGCGACTTGCCCGCAGGCACGCTCATCACCTACGAAGGTGTGGGCACCATGAGCAAGAGCAAAAACAACGGTGTTGACCCGCAGGACTTGATCGAGAAATACGGGGCCGATACCGCGCGCCTGTACACCATGTTCACCGCCCCACCCGAGGCGACGCTGGAGTGGAACGACGCATCGGTGGAGGGGAGCTACCGATTTTTGCGCCGGGTTTGGAACTTTGGTGTCAAATTGAATGCTATTAATTCAGGAGCTTCTTACGAAGGTCTGGCAACGACCAACGGCCTGAATGATGCTAAATTTTCAAAAGAAACCAAAGCCCTGCGACTGGAAATTCACACGGTGCTCAAGCAGGTGGACTACGACTACCAGCGCATGCAATACAACACCGTGGTGTCGGGTTGCATGAAGCTGCTCAACGCCCTGGAAGACTTCAAGACGCTGGACAGTGCGGGTGCTGACGTGGCGCTGACCGAAGGCTTCGGCCTGCTCCTGCGTTGCCTGTACCCGGCCACGCCGCACTTGGCCGCTCGCCTTTGGTCTGAGCTGGGCTACAGCGCGACCCTGGGCGACATGCTGGACGCCCCCTGGCCCCAGGTGGACGAGGCAGCGCTGTTGCAAGACGAGATCGAGCTGATGCTGCAAATCAACGGCAAGCTGCGCGGTGCCATCAAGGTACCTGCAACGGCCACCAAAGAAGCCATTGAAGCCATGGCCTCGGCCAGTGAGTTGGTGCAAGCGCAGTCCCAGGGGGCGGCCATCAAGCGCGTGATCGTGGTGCCGGGGCGTTTGGTGAACGTGGTGCTATGAACACGCGCATGCCACATCGTTCTGGGCGTGAGGCGTCGCGTCGCATGTTGCTGGCACGTGGCATGGCGTGGGCGGCCGTGTTGCCAGTAGCGGCCAGTCTGGTGGCTTGCGGTTTCCAGCTACGCAAGACGCCGGAGTTCGCCTTCAAGTCGATCTACACCAATGTCTCTCCCGCCTCGGTCTTGGGCGTTGAGCTCAAGCGCCACTTGCGGGCCATGGGCAATGTCGAGGTCATCACCGACCCGGCACTGCAAAAAAATGCGGACGTCATTCTGGATGTGTTGCAGGAATTGCGTGAGAAGACCATTGTGGGCATGAACGCGGCGGGCCAAGTGCGCGAGTTCCAGTTGCGCATCCGCTTCAAATTTCGCCTGCGTACGCCTGCGGGCAAAGAACTCATTGCGGATACTGAGTTGCTGCGCCAGATCGACATCAGCTTCAACGAATCGGCGGTGTTGTCCAAGGAAGCCGAAGAGGGGCAGTTGTACCGCAGCATGCAAAACGACATCGTTCAGCAGCTCCTGCGACGCCTGGAGGCGGTGAAGGACATCGCCCCTGTAGATTGAAACTTTGCGGGACAGACCGAAGCGAAACGTAGCTCTGTCCTCAACTGATTAAATGCAAGTCGCTCTCACCCAACTCGACGCCCATCTCAAAAAGGGGCTCAAAAGCCTGTACACGGTTCATGGCGATGAGCCTTTGCTGGCCCAAGAGGCAGCAGACGCCATCCGCTCGTCAGCGCGCATCCAGGGCTATACCGAGCGCACCGTCCACACCGTGGCGGGCGCACATTTTGACTGGAGTGAGGTGCTGGCCGCAGGCGGCAACCTGAGCCTGTTTGCCGACAAGCAAATCGTTGAAATTCGTATCCCCTCGGGCAAGCCGGGCAAGGAGGGCGGCGCGGCCTTGCAGCAGTTGGCGCAGCAGTCGCGCGACAACGACAGCACATTGACGCTTGTGATTCTGCCGCGCCTGGACAAGGCGACCCAGAGTTCTGCCTGGTTTGGGGCGCTGGAGAGCTTTGGTGTCACGCTGGCGCTCGCGCCGGTGGAGCGCAATGCCTTGCCACAATGGATTGCGCAGCGCATGTCCTTGCAAGGCTTGCGGGTAGCGGCGGGTGAAGAGGGACAACGCACCCTGCAGTTTTTTGCCGATCGGGTGGAGGGCAATTTGCTGGCCGCACATCAGGAGATCCAGAAGTTGGCTCTGCTCTATCCACCCCGTGCCGATGCCTCCGGGGGCGAATTGAGTTTTGAGCAACTGGAGCAAGCCGTGCTCAACGTCGCCCGCTATGACGTGTTCAAGCTGTCCGAGGCCGTGCTGGCCGGGCAGGCCGAGCGGGTGCAGCGCATGCTGGACGGCCTACAGGCTGAGGGCGTGGCCGAGGTGCTGGTGCATTACGCCTTGAGCGAAGACATCCGTGCCCTGGTGCGCGTGAAAGACGCCATCAGCCAAGGCCGCCCCCTGCCCATGGCCCTGCGTGAGCAGCGCATATGGGGCGTGCGTGAGCGCTTGTTCGAACGCGTGCTGCCGCGCCTGAGCGAGACCCGTCTGGCCGAGTTGTTGCAATCAGCGCATTTGGTGGACGGCATCGTCAAAGGCCTCAAGCAGCCCGATTGGCCGACTGACCCCTGGCAAGCCCTGCACCGCCTCGCCAATGCCTTGTGTTCTCAGTGCAACGTGAGAAAATGACGCGCATGAATGCGTTCAACATTGCCGAATACACCCAGACGCTGGGCCTGCAAGCCAAGGCCGCCTCGGCCCTGATGGCCAAGGCCAGCACGGCGACGAAAAATGCGGCCCTGCGCCGACTGGCTGCCCTTTTGCGCGCCAACATCGGAACCCTGGCGACCGATAACGCGCTGGATTTGGCGCGTGCCCAGGCCAGCGGGTTGTCCGAGCCCATGGTGGATCGCCTCAAGCTCACGCCCCAGGTCATTGAGACTGTGGCCCAGGGCTGCGAGCAACTCGCCGCCATGCCCGACCTCATTGGTGAAATCACCGGCATGAAGCAACAGCCCAGCGGTATTCAGGTGGGGCAGATGCGGGTACCGATTGGTGTCTTCGGCATGATTTTCGAGAGCCGCCCCAACGTCACGATCGAGGCGGCCAGCCTGTCCATCAAGAGCGGCAACGCCTGCATCTTGCGCGGTGGCTCCGAAGCCATTGATTCCAACAAAGCACTGGCGCGTCTGGTGCAGCAAGCGCTGGTGGAAAGCGGCTTGCCGGCTGACGCTGTGCAACTGGTCCAAACCACCGAGCGCGAGGTGGTGGGCCAGCTCATCACCATGCCGCAGTACGTGGACGTGATCATCCCGCGCGGTGGCAAGTCGTTGATCGAGCGCATCAGCCGGGATGCCAAGGTGCCGGTCATCAAGCATTTGGACGGCAATTGCCATGTTTATGTGGACGACCCCTGCGATCTGGACATGGCCGTGCGTGTGGTGGACAACGCCAAGACGAACAAATACAGCCCTTGCAATGCGGGTGAGAGCTTGCTGGTGGCGCGTGGTGTTGCGCCTGCATTTTTGCCCCGCATTGCGGCGGTCTTTGCCGCCAAAGGGGTGGAGATGCGCTGTGACCCCGAGGCGCTCGCCCTAGTGAAAAATGCCGTTCGGCCTGAGCCTGTCGAAGGCCAGCTCCCGCCCGTGATCGTCGCTGCAACAGAGCAAGACTGGTTCGAAGAATTTCTCGCGCCCATCATCAGCATCAGAATAGTGGCTGGGTTGGATGAAGCCATTGCCCACATCAACCATTACGGCAGCCACCACACCGACGCCATCATCACGCGTGACCACATGCATGCCCAGGCTTTTTTGCGCGAGGTTGATTCCGGCAGTGTGATGGTGAATGCGAGCACCCGCTTCGCCGATGGTTTCGAGTACGGCCTGGGTGCCGAAATCGGCATCAGCACCGACAAATTCCACGCCCGTGGGCCAGTGGGCCTGGAAGGACTGACCTCGCTGAAATACATTGTGTTGGGGCAGGGAGAGGTGAGGAATTAAGACATGGTCCCCCACCTCATCACCGCCCTGAACGGCCCGATCAACGAGCTGGAGCAGCGCATTTTGGATGCCACGCCCGCCATCGAGCGCTGGTTCCGCCTGGAGTGGATGGAGCACACCCCGCCGTTTTACAGCTCGGTGGACATCCGCAACGCGGGCTTCAAGCTCGCGCCCGTGGACACCAATCTCTTCCCTGGTGGTTGGAACAACCTCACCTCCGCCATGCTGCCGCTGGCCGTGCAGGCGGCGATGGCCGCGATTGAAAAAATTTGCCCTGAAGCGCGCAACCTGCTGCTGATCCCCGAGAACCACTCCCGCAACACCTTTTACCTGAGCAACTTGGCCCAGTTGCGGCGCATCTTTCACATGGCAGGCCTGAACGTGCGCATCGGCTCCATCGACCCGGCCATCAAAAAAACCACCACCATCGAGCTGCCCCATGGCGAGTCCATCACGCTGGAGCCGGTGATCCGCAACAAGCGCCGCCTGGGCGTGAAGAACTTTGACCCCTGCACGATTTTGCTCAACAACGACTTGAGCGCGGGTATCCCCGGGATTTTGGAAGACCTGCACGAGCAATACCTCTTGCCCCCCTTGCACGCGGGCTGGTGCGTGCGACGCAAGAGCCACCATTTCAAAAGCTACGAAGAGGTGTCCAAGCGTTTTGGCAAGCTGCTGGGCATTGACCCCTGGTTGATCAACCCGATGTTCAATCACTGCGGCGAGATTGACTTCTCTGAGGGTGCCGGGATGGACTGTCTGAGCACCAACGTGGACACCTTGCTGGCCAAGGTGCGCCGCAAGTACAAGGAATACGGTATCAAGGAAAAACCCTTTGTGGTGGTCAAGGCCGACAACGGCACCTACGGCATGGGCATCATGACCGTGCGCGATGCCAAAGAACTTGAAAACTTGAACCGCAAGACCCGTAACAAGATGGCTGTCATCAAGGACGGCGGGGTTGTGCACGAGGTCATCATCCAGGAAGGCGTTTTGACCCACGAGCGCGTGAACGATGCGGTGGCTGAGCCGGTGGTTTACATGATGGACCGCTACGTGGTGGGGGGCTTTTACCGGATTCACGCCGAACGCGGTGAGGATGAAAACCTCAACGCACCTGGCTCTAGCTATGTGCCGCTGGCGTTTGCCGACAGTCCGCACCTGCCCCAGCCCGGCATCAAGCCGGGCGCCAGCATGCCCAACCGGTTTTATATGTACGGCGTCATCGGTCGCCTGGCCATGCTGGCTGCCAGTTATGAACTGGAAGCCACCGATCCGCAAGCCGAGAGCTACGAATAAGTTCCGAACAAATTCGCTGAGACGCGAAGTTGCTGCAATGCAACATTTTCAAGTTTCTGGGTAGTTAGAGCCCTTTAGCGGGCTTCAGGCCAGGCAAGCCAGCGCACAATAGCGGTCCCAAGTACCACGGAACTCCGTCATTCGCGGCGGGGTGTTTTTGTGTCATCAAGCAAATCCTCACTTTCGGCACTCACTCTGGGTGCCATCGGCGTTGTGTATGGCGATATCGGAACCAGCGTTCTGTACGCCTTCAAAGAAGTCTTTGTCAGTGGTCATGTGCCTGTCACGTCGGAGAACATACTGGGCGTGTTGTCACTTTTCTTCTGGACGCTGACGCTCATCGTCTCGTTGAAATACGTGGTCCTGATCATGCGGGCCGACAACGCGGGCGAGGGTGGTTTGATGGCCCTGCTGGCCTTGGCCTCTCTATCTGTCAAAGACCGCCCCAAATTGAGAAGCATTTTGCTCATGGTGGGTGTCTTTGGTGTGGCGCTGTTTTTTGGCGATGGGGTGATCACGCCAGCGATTTCAGTCTTATCGGCTGTGGAAGGGCTTGAGATCATCACCCCGGCGGCAAAGCCGTATGTCGTGCCTCTGACGTTGGCTGTGTTGGTCATGTTGTTCGCGGTTCAGCGGCGTGGTACGGGCGATATTGGGAAATTCTTTGGCCCCGTGACGGTGATTTGGTTTGTTGCCATTGCCGTGATGGGTTCTGTGCAAATTGCACAGAATCCGTCCGTGCTCAAAGCGATTTCGCCGGGCTATGCTTTTGCGTTTGTGACGCAGCACTACGGCATTGCCTTCATCACTTTAGGGGCCGTTTTTCTCTGCGTCACGGGTGCTGAAGCACTGTATGCGGATATGGGGCATTTCGGCAAAACACCGATTCGAATCGCCTGGTTTGGTCTGGTCATGCCCTCTTTGTTGTTGAACTATTTTGGGCAGGGTGCTTTGGTGCTGGCTAACCCCAAGGCGGCGGAGAACCCGTTTTACCTGATGATGCCCGATTGGGCCCTGCTTCCCATGGTGGTTCTGGCCACAGCTGCGACTGTGATTGCTTCACAGGCTTTGATCACGGGCGCATTTTCTGCGACCAAGCAGACAATTCAGCTTGGATTTCTGCCGCGATTCTCGATCTTGCACACCTCGATCCACGATACCGGGCAGATCTACCTGCCGGCGGTGAACTGGGCACTGTTTGCCGGTGTGATTGCGGCTGTGACTTTGTTCGGGTCCTCATCAGCACTTGCAGCGGCGTATGGAATTTCAGTCAGTCTGGTGATGGTGATCACGACCTTGCTGACTTTTTATGTAGTGCGCTATGGCTGGGGTTACCCCTTGTGGTTGTGTATCGCCGCAACCGGTTTCTTTGTCGTCGTAGACCTTTTCTTCTTCGCCTCCAACTCGCTCAAGATCGTCCAGGGAGGCTGGTTTCCACTGGCCATGGCCGGCGGTCTGTACATCATCATGATGACCTGGAAGGAAGGACGGGCTTTGTTGCATGAGAAGTTACAAGCCGACGCCATCGAGCTGCCCGCTTTCCTTGACGCCGTCTTCGTAAGCCCACCTGTGCGTGTGGAAGGCACGGCCGTTTTCCTGACCGCAGAGGCGGGCACGGTGCCCAATGCCATGTTGCATAACCTCAAGCACAACAAGGTGCTGCATGCCAACAACCTGTTTGTCACCGTGCGCAGCCATGAAGTGCCCTGGATTGGGTTGGACAAGCGGGTTGAGATCGAACCGCTAGGGCGCGACTGCTGGCAAGTGGTCGTGCACTACGGTTTCAAGAACGACCCCGATCTGCCAAGGGCCTTGCAGCTCCTCAAGGGGCGCGGCTGTGAGCTGGACGACATGACGACCAGCTACTTCCTCTCACGCGACATCGTGATTCCCGCCATTGGCAGCGGTATGGCGCCCTGGCGCGAAAAGCTCTTTGCCCAAATGCACCACAACGCCAGTGGCGCGGCCGCATTTTTGAACTTGCCCAATAACGCGGTGGTGGAACTGGGCTCGAAAATAGAGATATGAAGCCTTGCGGGACAGGCCGCAGCGACGCAAGGCGCGCCAGCGCTGTCCTCAACAGATCAAGACCCCTCTGCCGTGATTCCGGCGGATTTCACCAGCTTGCCCCAGCGCGCCGCTTCGGCTCTGATGTGGGCGGCAAACTGCTCGGGCGTGCCGCCACCCAGTTCATTGCCTTGCGCCAGCATCTGCGCCTTGATGGCCGGGTCGGCCAGCGCCTTGTTGGTGACCTCGTTCAGCAGTTGAATGATAGCGATGGGTGTGCCAGCGGGGGCCACAAGGCCCTGCCAGTTGCTGATCTCAAAGCCCTTCAGGCCCAGCTCGTCCATGGTGGGAAGGTCGGGGAACAGCGGCGAGCGCGTTTTGCTGGTGATGGCCAGCGCGCGCAGCTTGCCGGCACGAAGGTTGGCCGAGGCCGAATACATCTGCTCAAACATCATGTCCACCTGCCCGCCCATCAGGTCGATGGTGGCCGGTGCGCCGCCTTTGTAGGGGATGTTGGTGATGAAGACGCCTGCCATCTGCTTGAACATCTCCGCCGAAAGGTGGTGCGAGCCGCCCTGACCACCCGAGGCATAAGTCAGTTGGCCTGGTTTGGCCTTGGCGGTGGCGATGATGTCCTTGACGCTCTTGAACGGTGAGCTGGGCGGCACCATCAGCATCAGGGGGCCGCGCTCGATCAGGCAGATCGGGGCCAGGTCCATGACCGGGTCGAAGTTGGTTTTCTTGAACATGGTCGGGTTGACCGCCAGCGGGGCAAAATTGCCCATGCCAATGGTGTAACCATCGGGTTTGGCGCGTGCCACCATCTCGGTGCCGATATTGCCTCCAGCACCGGGTTTGTTTTCAATAATCACGGGCTGACCCAGGGCCATTGACAAAAAACGCCCAAACTGGCGCGAGCGCTGGTCGGCATTACCGCCCGCCGGGTAAGGGCAGATGAGGGTGATGGCTTTGCTGGGGTATTTGTCCTGTGCCAGAGCCAGACCGGACAAGTTGGGCAGGGCGACAAGACCCGCTGTTTGCAGTAGAACGCGACGTTTCATGAGAGACTCCCAAAAGTTTTTTTAACACTAAGGCCTATCGGCCCTTAAGCCCGTACGGATTTTCCACAATGAACCTACTTTTTATTGCCGACCCGCTGGAGTCCTTTCAGATCTACAAAGACACGACTTTCGCCATGATGCGCGAGGCGCAGCGGCGCGGCCATGGGCTGGCGGCTTGCGAGCCTAAAGACATTGCTTGGCAACGGGGTGGCCGTGTGCAGGCCAAGGTACGGCGCATCACGCTCACAGGTGACAAGACGAACTGGTTCAGCGATCTCCCGCAATCACCGGGTCAAGAATCGGGTCCAGAGCGATGCGAGTTGAAAGATTTTGATGCCATCCTCATGCGCAAAGACCCGCCCTTTGACAGCGAGTACTTCTACGCCACGCATTTGCTGGAGCAAGCCGAGCGCGAGGGGGCCAAGGTCTTCAACAAACCACGCGCCCTGCGGGATCACCCCGAAAAACTCGCGATCATGGAATTTCCCCAGTTCATCGGTCCAACCCTGGTCACGCGCGATGCAGCCGCCATCAAACAGTTCCACGCCGAACACCGCGACATCATTCTCAAACCGCTGGACGGCATGGGTGGCATGGGCATCTTCCGCGTTGGGCCAGATGGCTTGAACCTGGGCAGCATCATTGAGACCCTGAACCGCGAGGGCGCGCAGACCGTGATGGCGCAAAAGTTTTTGCCCGAAATCGCCCAGGGCGACAAACGCGTGTTGGTGATTGGTGGCAAACCCGTGCCCTTCTGCCTGGCGCGCATCCCCCAAGGCGGCGAGGTGCGTGGCAATTTGGCCGCAGGCGGCAAGGGCGTGGCCCAGCCCCTGAGTGCGCGCGACCGCGAAATTGGCGAAGCGATCGGCCCCATCTTGGCCGCGCGCGGCCTGCTGCTGGCCGGCATCGACGTGATTGGCGATTGCGTGACCGAGATCAATGTGACCAGTCCGACCTGCTTTCAAGAGATTTTCGATCAGACCGGGTGTGACGTGGCCGCCCTGTTTATGGATGCGTTGGAAGCTGCTTCGGTGTGCCGTCCACAAACACCATGAGTTCCCCCGGCGCCAGCGCCGTCCAAGCTTCATTGGTGGTCAGCGGCGCGGTGACCACCACGGCCACCCGGTCGCTGGGGCTGGCGTGTTCGGCAAAGTTGATGCTCATGTCCTCATCACTCAAAGTGGCGTTGGCAAAGGGGTATTGGCGCACCGTGTAGTGCAGGTGAGTGGAGGCATGCGCCCACAGCGCCTCGCCATTGCTCAGTAAAAAATTGAAGATGCCGTGCCTGGCAATTTGGGGGGCGAGCTCACGCAAGGTGAGCGTTAACTCCGCCACGCTGGGCACACCGGCATGGGACTTGGCCAGCTCTTGCATCAGCCAACAAAAAGCCAGCTCGCTGTCGGTGTTGCCTACCGGGTGAAAGTTGCCGTGCAGTCGCGGTGCGTAGTTTTTAAGGTCACCATTGTGGGCAAACACCCAGTAGCGGCCCCACAGCTCGCGCACAAAGGGGTGGCAGTTTTCCAGCGTCACCGCGCCTTGCGTCGCTTTGCGGATGTGGGCAATGACGTTGCGGCTTTTGATGGGGTAGTGGCGGATCAACTCGGCGATGGGCGAATCGCAAGCCGCTTGGTGGTCCACAAAATGACGCAGGCCTTTGTCTTCAAAAAACGCAATGCCCCAGCCATCGCCATGGTGGTCGGTGTTGCCACCGCGCTCGGCAAAGCCGGTGAAGCTGAACATCACATCGGTGGGGGTGTTGCAGTTCATGCCCAGCAGTTGACACATGGTTTTTACGCGGCGAGGTGGATGTGCAGGGTGACGCGGGGCAGGCTTGTGTGGGGTGACAAGGTGTCGCGCACGGCTGCTTCAAGTCGAGTCAATTCGGCGGGGGACACAGGGGAGGGCAGATCAATGTCAAGCTCCAGGCCTGTGTCCAGGTAATGCAGTCGCAGCGCGGCCGCTGCGGGCAAGAGCGGTGCCAACAGTGCTTGCACTTGCGGGCGTGCGGGCAGGGTCAGCAGGGGGCCGATGCGGTGGGCCTGCACCGGGTCAATGTGCACCGTGCACTCGGCCACCCGGTGCGCGGCCCGCACCACGGCGCTGACTTTCTCGGCGATGTAGTGGCCTTCCGACACCGAGAGGTGCGACGCCACCTCCACATGCATGTCCATCACCGCCCAGTCGCCCATGCGCCGGGTGCGCAGGCCGTGGAGTTGCAGGACGCCGTCCACCGACAAAATCGTCTGCCGTATGCGTTTGATTTCTTCCGGATCCAGAGCGTGATCGGTCAGGCTGTGAAAGGCTTCGACGCTGAAGTTCCACCCTGCTTTGGCAATCATCACGCCCACAATAATGGCGGCCACCGCATCCATACTGTGGTAGCCCATCAGGTTGGCCCCAATGCCTACCGCCACCACCAGTGAAGATGCCGCATCGGCCCGCGCATGCCAGGCATTGGCGATCAGCATGGACGACTTGAGCCGCTCGCCGATGCGCCGCATGTAATGGAACAAAGACTCTTTGGCCACCAGCGTCAGCAAGGCAATGGCCAGCGCCACCGGATGCACCGCGTCCATGGCCTGACCGGCGTGCAGCTTGATGCCTGCCGACCAGACCAGCCCAATACCCGTGCCCACCAAAATCAGGCCGATGACGAGCGAAGCGGCGGTCTCAAAACGGGCATGCCCGTAGGCGTGGGTTTCATCGGCGTCGGCATGCGCGTGGTGGGTGGCAAACAGCACGACGACGTCTGACACCAAATCGGACAGCGAGTGCACGCCATCGGCAATCAGCGCTTGGGAGCGGGCCCAGAGGCCGATGGCAATCTGCGCACTGGCCAACAAGATATTGATCCAGACGCTGACCCAGGTGGAGCGCAGGGCCTGGTGTTGTTCTTCGCGGGTGCGGGTCATGGGGTGGCGGTGGATGTTGTGGTGTCGGTGCGGGTGACGCAGGCTTGGCAAATGCAGGCTTGACGGCGTGCTGCGTCTGGGACTTGCGCTAACAGTGCCGCATCGAACGTGACGGTGGTGCACCAGCAGGGCGGCTGTGCCTGACCCGTGCTTTTCTCCAATGCCATGGCGCACTGGTTCGGCTGCGCGCACAGCGGGCAGCGGGTCGGGTCAGC
>JANPNG010000297.1:0-2980 GCA_031427355.1 Hylemonella sp. | reverse complement strand
GACAACTTGTCGCCAGACCAGTTGACCAACTATTTCAGTGACTTGATCGCCTCGCACTCCTGGAGCGCCGTCAAGCTCGATCTGTATGGGTTCAAGTTCTACACCCTGCACGTTCTGGGCAAGCCCTGGGCAGCCCCACCTTCATCAAGCCGCCCAAGGTGCAGCGCCTGCCCGACATCGTCACGGTCGAAGAAGCACAAGCCCTGTTCTCGGCCACCCGCACACTGAGCTACCGGGTGTTCTACTTCACCGTGTACAGCATGGGCTTGCGCTTGAGTGAAGGGCTGGCCTTGAAGGTCGGCGATATTGATGCCACCCGCCAGCGCGTCCATGTGCGCGATTCCAAGGGCAACCGGGACCGATTGGTGCCGCTGCCTGCGGCCACCTTGTCGGTGCTGCGCAGGTTTTGGCAAACGCACCGCAACCCTGAGTGGCTGTTCCCCAATCGCCATGGCGGCTTGAAGGCAGCCCACCAAGCCCGCACGCCGCTGGACCGTGGCGGCGTGCAAAGTACCTTGCGCCAGGTGGCCATCGATTGCGGCCTAAAAAAAAGATCACCCCGCACAGCCTGCGCCACAGCTATGCCACGCATCTGATTGAGGCCGGGGTAGACCTGCTGGAAGTCCAGAAGATTCTGGGCCACCACTCGATCCTCACCACCGCCCGCTACACGCACCTCACCAGCCACACCAACGCCCTGGCCAGCGAGCGCATTGGCGCCTTGATGAGCCGCTTCACGCTTGATTGGGGGACGGTTAAATGATTACGCTGGCCTCCCTCATCGAGCGCTTTGAAGCAGATTACCTGGCGCAGAACCAGAGCACCAAGCTGCCCAGCCACCGCAAGGCCCTGGCTGCCAAGAAGCGGTGCCGCTCGACCTTGGGTCCACGCCTATTGGCTCAGTGCAGCGCTTGTGACGAGCAACGCCTGGTGCCGCACTCCTGCGGTCACCGCAATTGCCCGCATTGCCAGCACTTTGAGAGCCAGCGCTGGATTGAGCGGCAAACCAGCCGACTGGTGGCGGGCGGCCATTTCCTGATCACCTTCACCTTGCCCTCTGAACTGCGCCCGCTGGCCTGGCAGCATCAACGAACGATCTACGCCTTGATGATGGAGTGCGCCTGGCAAACCCTGCGCACTTTCAGCCAAAACCACAAGCAGTTGCAAGGCAGCCCCGGCGCGGTGGCGGTGCTGCACACGCATTCGCGGCGGCTCGATTTCCATCCCCATGTGCATGTGGCCATGCCCGCTGGCGCGCTGGATGCCGACCAGCGCCTGTGGCGCACCCTGCGCCGCAGCGCCAAAGGGGGCGGCTATCTGTTTAACCACAAAGCGCTGGCCAAGGTGTTTCGGGGAAAGTTGTTGGCGGCCCTGCGCGAAGAAGGTTTGCTGGCACCGCCAAAGCTGCCCGAGCAATGGGTGGTGGACTGCAAGTGCGTGGGCTCTGGCGAAAAAGTCCTGGTCTACCTGGGTCGCTACCTGTACCGGGGTGTGATCCAGGAGAAAGACATCATTGGCTGCGAGAACGGGCAAGTCACCTATCGCTGGCGCGACAGCAAGACCAGGAAGACGGCCACGCGCACCGTCAGCGGGGCTGCCTTCTTGTGGCTGCTGATGCAGCATGTGTTGCCCAAGGGCTTTCGCCGGGCGCGTAACTTTGGCTTTCTGCATCCCAACAGCAAGCGTCTGATTGCGCTGTTGCGCCTGCTGGTGTTCAAACAGCCGATCAGCCCAATCAGCCCAGCAACACCACGCCCGCAATGGCTGTGTACCTGCTGCGGGGCTGCGATGATCATCGTGCGAAGACGAATATTGCCGCCCACAACTGAGCCGCCGTGTGGGCGCCAGGAGAAAGCTCTGAGCACGTAGGCCGCGCAACCCTTACGCGCATCAGTGCCCGCAGGGTGCTATGGATGCGCTCGGCCAAAAGCCGTAAGAACTGGCTGGTTTGGTCACCCAAAATGCGTCCCTTGGGCGGCGGGTCGTCGCAATGACGGCCTGCTCAATCGCGACCGTCGGGCCTGGCCAGATCAAAGCCCCTCGCGTGCGGTGCAGTGGGGAGAGATATTTTCAGTAAGTCGTCACAGTGAACCGGGCTCGTCCAACAACCGGTTCAGATCGCGGCTGCGCTTCGCTTGCGCGATCTAACCTTATTCGTTCTAACCTTATTCGTTAGAAAACTCAAAGCACATCAAGCCAGCGCTTCGTCAGTTTCCATCAGCGACTTGCTGCCCGAACGCGCCGTAAGCATGAGCGTTGCTGTTTCCGGGAAGAGCTTGGCAAAGTAAAAGCGCGCCGTCTGCAGCTTGGCGACATAAAACCTGTCTGAGTCTCCAGCCGCTATTTTTTGCAATGCGACCTGCGCCATGCGAGCCCAGAAGTAGCCAAACACCAGGTGGCCGCCCACCCGCATGTAATCCACAGCGACTGCACCGACTTCATCAGGGTTCTGTAAACCCTTGAACCCCAGCTCAATGGTGAACTTGGTCATCTGGTCCGCCAGGTAGGCCAGGGGGTTGATGAACTCGGCCATTTGCTCATTCACGCCTTCTTCAGCAATCAGTGCGCCGATCAGCCTGCTGAATTTTTTGAGCGTCGCGCCGTTGTTGCCCAGAACCTTGCGGCCCAGTAAATCGAGCGACTGGATGGTGTTGGTGCCTTCATAAATCATGTTGATGCGGTTGTCGCGCACAAACTGCTCCATGCCCCATTCCTTGACAAAGCCGTGGCCGCCGAACACCTGCATGCAGGCGTTGGTGGCAATATGGCCGTTGTCGCTCAGGAAGGCCTTGACGATAGGCGTGAGCAGCGCGACGATCTCGCCCGAGTCCTTGCGCACCCGTTCGTCGGGGTGATAAAGCTCCTTGTCGAGCAGCAGGGTGCAATAAATCGCCAGCGCGCGGCCACCTTCAGCATAGGCCTTGGCGGTCAGCAGCATCTTGCGCACATCCGGGTGCACGATGATCGGGTCGGCAGGCAG
>JANPNG010000296.1:0-1951 GCA_031427355.1 Hylemonella sp. | reverse complement strand
GCAGCTAGCAAAACAATAGCAAATTGCAAACCCTTCGACAAGCTCAGGGCGAACGGAAAACATGCAAGCTTCTTAAACATGGTGATGCCCTCCATCCAGGTGCAAAGGCTGGTTCACATGGGCAAAATCTTCGGGTTTGCTCCTGAAGTGCCAGTCGTTCACCAACTTAAAGAACAGCGGCACCAAAAAGATCGCCAAGAAGGTGGCCGCCAGCATGCCGCCCAGCACGCCCGTGCCAATGGCTTGGCGCGCTGCCGCGCCCGCACCGCTGGAGAAGGCCAGTGGCACTACGCCCAAAATGAAGGCCAGCGAGGTCATCAAAATTGGCCTGAACCGCAGACGCGCAGCCTCCAGCGCCGCAGCCACGGGCGACTGGCCTTGGGCCACCAGAACGCTGGCAAATTCCACAATCAAAATCGCATTTTTGGCCGACAGGCCCAGGAGCGTGACCAGACCGATTTGAAAGTACACGTCGTTGGTGAAGTGGCGCAAATACACCGCCGCCAGTGCGCCAAAAATGCCGAAGGGCAAGGCCAGCAAGACGGACAGCGGTAAAGTCCATTTCTCGTACTGCGCGGCCAAAATCAAAAAGATCATCAAGATGCCCGCGCCCAGCGCCAAGCCACCCGCCCCACTGCTGCGCTTTTGCTGAAAGGCGGTGCCGCCCCAGTCAAAGCCCGCGTCCGGCGGCAACACCTGGTTGGCCACCCGCTCCATGGCCGCAATGGCTTGGCCCGAGCTGAAACCGGGTTTGGGTTCGCCCAAAATTTGGATGCTGGGCAGCGCGTTAAAGTGCTGCACCGAATCAGGTCCGGCCACAAACTTCACCTCGGCCACGGCGCGTATCGGCACCATCTGGCCCGACTTGGCGCGCACGTACAGCGCGCCTATGTCGTCTGGCTTGGCACGGTACTGGCCTTCGGCCTGCATCAGCACTTGGTAAATGCGCCCGCTCTTGTTGAAGTCGTTGACGTAGTAGCTCCCCAGCGTCGCGGCCAGGGTGTTGTAGATGTCGGCCACGTTCAGGCCCAGGGTGCGCGCCTTCTCGGTGTCCACGTTGACGTAGAGCTGGGGAGAGTTGGCTTGCCAGATGGTTTTGACGCCTTGCAGCTCGGGCTGTTTGTTGGCCTCCTCCAGCAGACCCGGCAAGAGCTGCGCCAAGCGCCGCACGCCGCCGTCGCCTTTGTTTTGCAAGTAGAACTCAAAGCCGCCCGTTTGACCCAGGCCTTGAATGGCGGGCGGGGCAAAGGCCAGTGGCAAGCCAGCCTTGATGTGGCCGGTTTTCATGTAGGTTTCCATCACCAGCTCTTTGGCTGTTTGGTCACGCTCGGCCCAGGGTTTGAGCGGAAAAAACATCGTGGCAGCAGACGACTTCAGACCCCCTCCCCCCAGAAAATTCAAGCCCACCAGGCTGAACACGGTGTCGATATTTTTGTTGGGCGACATGGCCGCCTCCACCTGCTTGACGACCTGGTTGGTGCGCTCCAGCGACGAGCCCTCGGGCAAGATCACCGCGCCGATGAAGTAGCCCTGGTCTTCGTCAGGCACCAAAGCGCCGGGCACGACTTTGACCATGAGCCCCGTCAAGCCCAACATGCCCACAAACAACAACATGCCCAGCACGCCGCGCTTGAGGAAGAAGGCCACGCCCTGCGTGTAGCGCTGCGTCAGTCGCTTGAAGCCTATGTTAAACCCGTCAAAAAACTTGTTCTTTCGTTCGGCATCTGGCTTGAGCAGCACCGCGCACAAAGCAGGCGTCAGCGTCAGCGCCACAAAGCCAGACAGCACCACGGCGATAGAGATGGTGACGGAGAACTGGCGGTACAACTCGCCCGCCAGGCCGCCCAAAAACGCCACGGGGATGAAGGCCGCACACAGCACCAACACGATGGCGACCACAGGGCGGGTCACCTCCCGCATGGCTTCAATCGCCGCGTCGCGCGGACTCATG
>JANPNG010000295.1:0-4065 GCA_031427355.1 Hylemonella sp. | reverse complement strand
CCAGGCCCCTAACAAGAGGCCATAGACCAGCCAACACGCCACACCAACCGTGAAGGTGGTGTACATGCCCAGCGATACGCCGCTGACGTCGCGCGTGGTGAAGGTGTGCCAAGCTTGCGGCACAAAGGCCAAGGTGGTGAGACTGGCGGCCAGGTAGCCAACGAGATCGGTGAGCGGTACAGACATCGGCAGGTGACCTCAGGTGCGGGTTTGCAACATGTCAAGGCTGTAGACGACGACGCAGTTGCGATCCTGCGATTTGGCGCGGTACAGGGCGCGGTCGGCGTTGCCGATCAGGTCTTCTTGCGTCAAGCCGTGCACCGGGTAATCGGCCATGCCAATGGACAGGGTGGCCCGGATCTGAAGCCCGTCATGGGCAATCACCATGTCGGCAAAGGCCTGACGCCACTGCTCGGCCCGCGCCAGTGCAATCGGCTGCTGCATATTGGGCAACAGCAGCAAGAATTCTTCACCGCCATAACGGCACACGACATCGTCGGCGCGCGCCTTGTCGTGCAAGAGATGGGCCAGTCCTTTAATGACTTCGTCGCCCGCTTGGTGGCCGTAGGTGTCGTTGATGTTTTTGAAGTGATCAATGTCGATCAGCATCAGCCACAGGGGCTGGCCTTCGCGTTTGGCATGGGCGAGTTCACGCGCGAGCGTACTGTCCAGGTAGCGCCGGTTGTACAGGCCGGTGAGCGGGTCGCGGTTGGCTTGCTCTTTAAGCTGTGCTTGAAGCTTGTGGTTTTCGTTCAACTGGACTTGCAAGTCAGCGTTAGCTGTGTACAAGGCCTGCTCACTCTGACGCAGCTTGCGCCGGGTGTCGCGCAGGTTGATACTGCGTTGGTAGGCTGCGCTGCTGAGGATCAGCATATAGACCAAGAGCCCCACGATGCACAGCCCGGTGGTCAGGGCGTCCGTGGTGGGTGCAAATTGCAGGCGGCCGGCAAGATCCCAAATCAGCACGCCTGCGACAAAGAACAGGGTGGTTTGCAAAGCGCCCATCAGGTTGCGGTAAAACACGGCGTTCATCAAGGTGGCGCTGAAGAAGGCGAACGTGACCCACACCGGCAGGCCAGCGCCCGCGCACCACAGACCAAAAAGAAAGGCGTCAACCAACAGGTTTTTGAGCTCGGCATCCAAGGGATGCGTTGCGCGACGAGCACGCCAAAACATCAGGTGCGGATAGACAAAAAACTGGAGCAGCAACAGCCCCCAAACCAGTGGCCCCGCATCTTTGCCCCACCATTGCGCGGCCAAAATGGCAAACGCCATAACGGACCCAGCCGTGCGCACCCTGTAGTTGGCCAGGATGAAAGGGTTGATCGGTTCGCTGCGGTGTTGGGGGGCCAGGATGCTCAACATAGTGGGGGTCAGTCAGACGCGCGTTTGTCTGCTAAAACGTCCTTGGGTAAACGTTGGTCTGCATCTCTGAGGGACCATTCTACAAGTGCTTCCAACGCGGGTCGAGCCGCCTGCGCACTGGGGTGGTTGACGATGGCCACCAGCACATAGCGCTGCCCGCTGAGTGCGTGCACATAGCCCGCCAGGGCCACCACATCACGCAGGCTGCCGCTTTTGAGGTGGGCACTGCCTGCGGCTCGGCCCTTGATGCGTTTGAGCGTGCCGTCCACACCGACGATGGGCAGGGAGGCCATCAACTCTGGCATCAGGGGCGAGGCCCAGGCGGTTTGCAGCAGGCGGGCCAGGGCCTGCGCGCTGATGCGCTCAGTGCGCGACAGACCCGAGCCGTTGTCCAGCACCGGGGGCTCTGCGTCCCCCATGCGTTCGCGCCACCAGTCTTGCACCAGCGCGCGTGAACCGGCCAAGGTGCCCACGTCTTTGCGCTGCAAGCTCAGGGTGAGAAAGAGCTGCTGCGCCATCACGTTGTTGCTGAACTTGTTGATGTCCCGAATGGTTTCGGCCAGCGTTGCTGAGCTCACGCTCAAAGCAGCGGCCAAGGCGCTAGGCACTAGACCCTCACGCACGCGGCCGCTGAGTTGCCCGCCCATCTCGCGCCACAGGCCTTCAACCGTGCGCGCGCTGTAGCTGGCGGGGTCGGCATAGGCCAGGGGCCAGACCTTCTCACCGCAACTGCTCGAATACGTGCCGCCAAAGCGGATGCGGTTAACGTCGCTCATATCGGCCTTGAGCGCGGCGCGGTAGTCATTGCATTCGCCGTTGACCAGGGGCACGCTGGCCTGCATTTGCACCCCGGCCAATGGCGGCTCAAAGTTGACCCGTGCCACTTGGGCGGCGCGATCGGGCACAAAGGTCATCACCACTGATTTGAAGTTGAGCAAGAGCGCATCGGGCGCGGCGTTGTAGGGGCGCAGCGGCTCACCATCAAAGTCACCGGGGTTGGGCGCGACGGTCTCAAAGGCGCTGCGGTCCAGCACGATGTCGCCCGCAATCGTCTTGATGCCCAGGCCCTGCACGCGGCGCAGCAGCAGCCACAGGCGCTCCAGCACCAGCTTGGGGTCGCCCTGGCCTTTGAGGTAGAGGTTGCCTTGCAAAGTGCCATCTTTCACAGTGCCTTCCGTGTGTACCGAGGTGGCCCAGACAAAGGCCGGGCCCAGGGTCTCAAGCGCGGCAAAGGTGGTCACCAGCTTTATGACCGAGGCCGGGTTCATGGGCACATTCGCGCGGTGGCTCAGGCGCGGTGCGGTCTGGCCATCTGCGGCGACGACCAGCAAAGAGACGGCCTCCAGCGGCACCTTGGCGCGGGCCAGCGCGGCGCTGACTTGTGGCGGCACCGCGCCCTGCGCGTGTGCGCTGCCCGCGAGGGGCACAAAGAAAAACAATAAGGCGAGGAGCGCACGCATGGTCTGAAAAAGTTACCTCGTATGCCCACCAGTCTAAGCCAGCACGCGCCCCAATCCCCCCGCCGATAATCCCCCCATGCATTTCATCCAGCGCTGGTCGCCCAAAACCGTGGGCCTCGTCGCCGCCGCCATCACCGTCGTCATCTGGACGGGCTTCATCGTCATTGCCCGCGCCTCGGTCAAAGGCACGCTCACGCCGTTTGACATTGGGCTGGCCCGCATCATCGGTGCCAGTCTGGTGCTGGTGCCGTTGGGGGTGTGGTTGGTGCGGCGAGATCGGGCTGCGGCGGCGCTTGATCCTTCACGGGCGAGCGTGCATGCATCCAGCCTGTTCGGCCTGTCGCCGCTGCCCCTGCGCGTCACGGCCACCTGCGGCGTCTTTGGCAGTCTGGCCTACGCCGCGCTGGCCTACAGCGGTTTTACCTTTGCCCCAGCGGCCCATGCCTCGGTGCTCATGCCCGGCAGCTTGCCGCTGTGGACGTCGCTCTTGGCCGTGCCGCTGCTGGGCCTGCGCATCACGGCGGTGCGCGCGCTGGGCTTGGCCCTGATCGTGGCGGGCGACTTGCTGGTGGGTGGGGCCAGCCTGCTGCGCGCCTTTGACGGCGGGCAGGTGTGGAAGGGCGACGTCTTGTTCATGACCGCATCCTTGTGCTGGGCCATCTACAGCGTGCTGACGCGCCGCTACGCACTGGAGCCGGTGCGCGCCACCGTGGCCATCACCGTGTTTGCGCTCATGACTTACGTACCGCTCTACGGCCTGCTCTTGCTCACGGGCGTGCTGCACAGTCAGTTGCTCAGCGCGCCGCTGGGGGAGGTGCTGTTCCAGATGGGCTTTCAGGGCCTGGGCTCGGTGGTGATCTCGGGCATCACCTTCAACCTGATGGTGCAACACTACGGCCCGGTGCGCTCCACCATGATTACGGCTTTGGTGCCCGGCCTGTCGGCGCTGGCCGCCGTGTTTTTTCTGAATGAACCGCTGCAATGGAACCTGATGGTTGGGCTGGCGCTGGTGACGGTCGGGATTTTGTTTGGCGTGCGCAAGGTGAATTCTGCTATTAAATAAATAGCTGCTTACGCATATAAAATATGGCTTACAGCACTTTTTGACCTGAAATCCCGCATGAAACTCCTCGCCTTCGACACCAGCACCGACCGCACCTCCATCGCCCTCACATGCCCGGTGGACGGCGTGGCGCGGGTGTGGGAGCACAGCGGTGCAGGGGGTGCGCAGGCGTCCAGC
>JANPNG010000294.1:0-9994 GCA_031427355.1 Hylemonella sp. | reverse complement strand
GGCCTCATAACCGCGCACGGTGTAGCGCAGATTCAGCAAGCCGCCGTAGCCGGTGTCGGCATCCGCAATCAGCGGTGTGCGCGCCATGCCCGCCATGGCGGTGACGCGGCCCACCATGTCGCTGTAGGTGGCAATGCCCGCGTCCGGCAGGCCCAGGTGCGAGGCCACGGTGCCGTAGCCCGTCATGTAGAGCGCGCCAAAACCAAAGCTGTCGGCCAGGCGCAGCGAGACCATGTCATAGACACCGGGGGCGACCAAGAGGCCGGGTTGTTGCAGGCGTTCTTTCAAGCTCGGGCTTGGGTTTTTAGCGAGGGTCATGCGCGTGCTCCTGTGTTGTGTCAGGCTGGTTGCTGGGTCAAAAATTTCAACAACTCGCGGTTGAAAAATTCGGGCTGCTCGATGTTGGAAATGTGGGCCGCATCCGGGATGACGATGAACTGCGAGCCGCGCAGGTTTTGGTGAATCAGGCGCGCCATTTCGGGCGGCGTGCCGTGGTCTTGGTCACCCACCATCACCAGGGCGGGGCAGTCGATCTCGGGCAGGCGGTCAAACACATCGACTTTGGCAATCGCCTCACAGCAGCCGCAAAAGCCTGCCACCGGCGTGGCCAACAGACCGGCTTCGATGCGCGCCATGATCTCAGGATGCGCCGCACGAAAAGGCGCGGTGAACCAGCGCGCCAGCGTGCTGTCGATCAGCGCGGCCATGCCCCCGGCTTGCGCCATGGCGATGCGCTCGCCCCACATGGCTTGCGCGTTGGGTGGGCGGCGGCTGGTGGTGTCGAGCAGCACCATGCTGCTGAACACGCCGGGGTATTTGAGGGCATAGGTCTGGCCGATCATGCCGCCCATGGAGATGCCCAGCCAGTGCGTGTGCGTGATGCCCAAGTGCTGGAACAGGCCATGCACATCGTCGGCCATTTGTTCTAGCGTGTAGGGGCCTTGCGGCGCGCTGGTCTGGCCGTGACCGCGCGCGTCGTAGCGCAAGACGGTGTAGTTGGGCGCGAGGAGCGCGGCTTGCGCGTCCCACATGGTCGTGTCGCAACCCAGCGAGTGGGCCAGGGTGATCCACGGGCCGCTGCCCTCGATGGTGTAGTGAACGTCGATGTCGCCGATGCGTGTTTTCATGAAGAAGTTTTCCAGGTTAGTCGAGTTTGATGTTGGCGGCTTTGGCCAGGCGGGTAAAGCTGGCCACTTCAGAGGCGATGAGTTTGTCAAATTCCTCGGGGGTGTTGGTCACCGGGTCAATGCCCAGCGGGGCAAAACGTTGGCGCACTTCGGGTTGTTTCAAGATCGCGCTCACCTCGGCATTGAGTTTTGCCACGATGTGGCGCGGCGTCTTGGCCGGGGCCAGCAAGCCGTACCAAAAAACCCATTCGTAGTTGGACAAGCCCGCCACGCCAGACTCGGCCACCGTGGGCAGAGCGGGCAACTCGGCCATGCGCTTGGCGCCGGTGACGGCGATGGCGATGGCCTTGCCGTCTTTCACCAAGTTGATGGCGCTGGCAAAGGGCGCGATGAAGACCTGCGTGCGGCCTGCCATGGTCTCGGTCAAGGCCTCGGGGATGCCTTTGAACGGGATGTGCGCCAAGTCAATACCCGCTTGGACCTTGAGCAACTCCACCGCAAAGTGCGCGCCACTGCCCACGCCGGCCGACGAGTAGTTGAGCTGACCCGGTTTGGACTTGGCCAGCGCCACCAATTCAGCCACGTTCTTCACGCCCAACTGCGGCGAGACGATCAGCAACGCCGGGCCGGTGGCCGTCAAGCTGATGCCCGCAAAGTCTTTGGCCACGTCATACGGCAGCTTGGCGTAGATAGCGGGCGACACCGCGTGGGCCGACGACACCGACAGCAACGTGTAGCCATCGGCAGGTGCCGTAGCCAAAGCCTGGGCCGCGATGTTGCTGCCTGCGCCGGGGCGGTTCTCCACGATGACGGGTTGCTTCCAGTTCTCTGTGAGCTTTTGTGCGAGCAGGCGTGCGGTGATGTCAGGCCCACCGCCAGGGGTGAAGCCGACGAGGATGCGAACCGGTTTGGTGGGGTAGGCATCGGGCGATACGGTTTGCGCCAGTAGCGGTGCGACGCTGGTTGCGAGAAGCACGCACGTCAAGCTGATCAAGGGCTTAAAAAACGAACGTCGTCTTGTCAACATAAACATCTCCTGAGAATGCGTGCACCATTAGGCACTGGGCCGATGAAACAGACTTCGCCAAGACCACACGGGCCATTGGCTGCGGCTTTGGTTTTGCGTGCCGCCGTAGATCACGCCGCCGCTCTCTAACTGCGCGCCGTGCGCTTTGGCAAACTGGGTGAGGCCACGGAAGTAGTCGGGGTTAACGGTGGCACCGGCCTTGATTTCAAGGGCGCGAAATTTGCCGCCTGCGGGCACTAACAAATCGATCTCATTGCCGGAAGAGTCGCGGTAAAAATACAGCGGTGCGTTGTCGCCCTGGTTGAACTTGTCTTTGAGCGCCTCCATGACGATGAAGTTCTCAAACAAGCTACCCCACAGCGGGTCACGCGCCACCTGCTCCGCGCTACGAAGACCCAGCAACCAAGCGGCCAGGCCCACGTCGTAGAAGTACAGCTTGGGGCTTTTGACCAAGCGCTTGCTGGTGTTGGTGAACCACGGCGGCAGCAGGTGCACGATGTAGCTGGTCTGTAGCAAGTCCATCCACGCTTGCGCGGTGGATTGGGACACGCCCGCGTCGTTGCCCAGACTGCTGAGGTTGACGAGCTGGCCTACCCGCCCGGCGCACAGGCGCACAAAGCGCTCAAAGCGGCGCAAGTCATGCACCGCAGTCAACGCGCGCAAATCACGCTCTACATAGGTGGCAAAGTAGTCCGCCAGGGCTTGGGATGGATTCAGCTTGCGGTCGTGAATGCGAGGGTAAAAACTGGCGTACAGCCAGTGCGGCAAGGTCTGTTTTTCCGCTGACGGCGAGAGGCGCAGCAGCTCGGCGGCTGTGAAGGGCAGCAACCGCAGAATGGCGGTGCGCCCGGCAAGGGATTGGGTCACGCCCTGCATCAGCTCAAACTGCTGGCTGCCGGTGAGCACAAAGCGGCCGGGGCTGAGGTCTGCGTCCACCATGCCTTGCAGGTAAGAACTCAACTCAGGCGCTCGTTGAATCTCATCCAGAATGGCGCCGCCGCGCAGGCCCGCCAAAAACCCACGCGGGTCGTCAATGGCAAAGCGCCGCGTGTCCGGGTCTTCCAGCGTGACGTAAGGCTTGTTGGGGAAGACGGACTTGACCAGCGTGGTCTTGCCGCTTTGGCGTGGCCCGGTCAGCGTGACGACCGGGTACTGCCGGGCTAGCTGTTCGAACAGGGGTTGAATATCGCGGGAGATCATTTCGAGGCACTATAACTGAATTTTGCAAATTCATTAAATTTTCATGAATTTGCAAAATAAGGGTTTTCACCATGCCATAGAGATTGTGATTTCAAAGCGGCTGCACTGATAATCGAAGGCTGATTTCACTTGATTGAGGTACGCAATGACGCTGACACAGCTAATCGCCTGGACGAGTCTGGCCTTTGCCGCTGGCGCGCCTGCTTGGCCCCCGGTTGACGCAGCGCTGGAACGTGCCTGTGGTGGTCGAGAACAAGGTTGGCGCGGGCGGCATCATCGGCATTGAGGCTGCCGCCAGGGCCAACCCCGACGGCTACAGTTTTCTGTTTGCCGCCACGTCCTTCAGCACCTTGCCCGCGTTGCGCACCAAGCTGCCTTACGACCCGCTGAAAAACTTTGCGCCTATCGTGATGCTGGGTGCCAGCCCTTTGGTGCTGATCGTGGCCAACAAGGTGCCCGCCAAAACCGTGCGCGGCCACAGCCATCAGGCGGTGGAACTGGGCATCGCGCTGATTGCCTCAGGCAAATACCCGTTCGAGAAAATGGGTACCCACACCTTTGATTTGAACGCGGTCAGAGAGGCCTTGCTGACGGTGGGGCGCGAGGGTGACCCGAGCGCGATGCATTGTTGTGTGGACCCGTGGGCGTGAACAGATTAGGCGCTTTAGATTGGCGCTTCAAAGTGGCTGTAAGCCTTTAGATATGTGCGTAAGCAGCTACTTTATTTGCAGCAACTGTACTGAGGTGTCGGTGTACACCAAGTCGGTCGGAAAACGCTGTCCGCTTAGATAGTCTTCCATGCAGCGCAGCAGCAGCGGGCTGCGGTGGCGTGCGGTGCTGGCGCGGATTTCTTCGGGGCTGAGCCACAGGGTACGCACGATGCCGGTGTCGAGCTGGCGGTCGGTTTGCACTTCGCCCAGTTCGCCGCAAAAGGCAAAGCGCAGGTAGGTGATGTCTTCCACTTCTTTGCTGCCGGGCAGTGGGCGCTGTAGGCGCGAGAGATAGACGCCGACCAGTTGGGTGGGGCGAAACAGATGGGTGGTTTCTTCCAGCGCTTCGCGGGCGCAGCCCTCCAGCGGCGATTCGCCCGGGTCGAGGTGACCTGCCGGGTTGTTGAGCATGAGTCCGTCTGTGGTCATTTCTTCGACCAGGAGGAACTTGCCGTTGCGCTCAATGATGGCGGCGACGGTGACGCTGGGTTTCCATCTCGTATTCATGGTGTGATGATACGCAGCTTGCAACCAGGGGCGAGGGGCTGGTTTGCCCTTAGATGCAGTCAGGCTAGGGTCGCGTAAACTCATCTAAGTTGGCTGATAGGATTTAGGTCCGAATCAACTGACTTCTTTTTAACTTGTTTAATAAATAGAGGAGACGCCCCATGCAGATTGGCGTACCTGCGGAAACCACAACGGGCGAAACCCGAGTGGCCGCAACACCTGAAACGGTCAAAAAACTCAAGGCCCAGGGCCACACCCTGCACGTCCAATCGGGCGCGGGCGTGGCGGCTAGCGTGACCGACGAGGCTTACATCGCTGCTGGCGCTGAAATCACCGATGCGGCTGGCGCACTGGGCTGCGGCCTGGTGCTAAAAGTACGCAGCCCCAGTGATGCTGAGGCCGCGCAGATGAAGCCTGGCACGACCCTGGTGGGCATGCTCAACCCCTTTGATGCGAGCGGCTTGCAGCGGCTTGCAACGGCTCAGCTGACCAGCTTTGCACTGGAGGCCGCGCCGCGCACCACCCGAGCGCAGAGCATGGATGTGTTGTCCAGTCAGGCCAATATCGCGGGCTACAAGGCCGTGATGATGGCGGCGGACAAGTACCAGCGCTTTTTCCCCATGCTGATGACCGCTGCAGGCACTGTGAAGGCGGCGCGTGTGGTGATTTTGGGCGTGGGCGTGGCGGGCTTGCAGGCGATTGCCACGGCCAAGCGTTTGGGTGCGGTGATTGAGGCGTCGGACGTGCGGCCCAGCGTCAAAGAACAAATCGAATCACTGGGCGGTAAATTCATCGAAGTGTCTTATGACACCGACGAAGAAAAAGAAGCGGCCGTGGGCGTGGGGCGGCTACGCCAAACCCATGCCGCCGAGCTGGCTGGCCCGCCAAGCAGTGGAGGTGGCCAAGCGCGTGGCGCAGGCTGACATTGTGATTTCTACAGCGCTCATCCCCGGCCGCGCAGCACCAACGCTGATCACCGAAGACATGGTCAAGTCCATGAAGCCGGGCTCGGTGATTGTCGATATCGCAGCGGGCAAGGGCGCTAACGGCGGTGGCAATTGCCCCTTGTCTGAGGCTGACAAAACGGTGGTCAAACACGGCGTGACGCTGATTGGCGAAACCAATCTGGCCGCGCTGGTGGCCGCAGACGCTTCGGCGCTGTACGCGCGAAACGTGCTGGACTTCCTCAAGCTCATCATCAACAAAGAAGGCGCGCTGCATGTCGATATGGAAGACGACATCGTGGCCGCTTGTTTGATGACGCAAAACGGTGAAGTCAGGAAAACTAAATAACTTTGCGGGACGGATCAGGATTGCGCAGCAATCTGCTCTGTCCCCAACTGGAGAAAAATATGGAAGCTGTATCCCCCACCCTGATCAACTTGATCATCTTTGTACTGGCCATTTACGTGGGTTACCACGTGGTGTGGACGGTCACCCCCGCTTTGCACACGCCTTTGATGGCCGTGACGAATGCCATCTCCGCCATTGTCATTGTGGGTGCCATGCTGGCCGCTGCCTTGACGGAGACCACTCTGGGTAAAACCATGGGTGTGCTGGCCGTGGCGCTGGCAGCGGTCAATATCTTTGGCGGCTTTTTGGTGACGCGCCGCATGCTGGAGATGTTCCGCAAGAAAGAAAAGAAAGCGCCAGCTGCGGCTGAGCAAGGAGCGGCTAAATGAGCATGAACATCGTCACATTGATGTACCTCATCGCGAGCGTCTGCTTCATTCAGGCGCTCAAAGGTTTGAGCCACCCCACCACCTCAATACGGGGCAATTTGTTCGGCATGATCGGCATGGCCATTGCGGCGCTGACCACGGCGGCGCTGATTGTCGAGCTGTCCGGCGGTAAAGCCACCGGCATGGCCTGGGTGATGCTGGGCCTGGTCGTGGGCGGCGGCTACGGTGCCTACCGGGCCAAGACCGTAGAGATGACCAAGATGCCCGAGCTCGTGGCTTTCTTCCACAGCATGATTGGCTTGGCAGCAGTGTTCATTGCCGTGGCTGCGGTGGTCGAGCCCTGGGCTTTTGGCATTGTGGCCAAGGGGCAGGAGATTCCGGCAGGTAACCGCTTGGAGTTGTTCTTGGGTGCGGCCATTGGGGCCATCACCTTCAGCGGCTCGGTGATTGCTTTTGGAAAACTCTCTGGTACTTACAAGTTCCGTTTGTTCCAAGGTGCGCCAGTGCAGTTTGCCGGGCAACACAAACTCAATCTGATTCTGGGTTTGAGCACGCTCGCCTTGGGCCTGGTGTTCATGTTCACGGGCAGTTGGGCCGCGTTCCTTGCCATGCTGGCACTGTCTTTTGTGATGGGTGTGCTCATCATCATCCCGATTGGCGGGGCCGACATGCCGGTGGTGGTGTCCATGCTCAACAGCTACTCGGGTTGGGCGGCGGCAGGCATTGGATTCAGTTTGAACAACTCGATGCTGATCATCGCGGGCTCACTGGTGGGCAGCTCGGGCGCGATCCTGAGTTACATCATGTGCAAGGCCATGAACCGCTCGTTCTTCAACGTGATTCTGGGTGGCTTTGGTGGCGAGGCGGTCACGGCTGTAGCCGGTGGCGCAGTGCAGCGCACGGTCAAGAGCGGCAGTGCGGACGACGCCGCTTTCATCCTGGGCAATGCCGAGACGGTGGTGATCGTGCCGGGCTATGGCCTGGCCGTGGCGCGTGCTCAACATGCCGTCAAAGAGCTGGCAGAGAAGCTCACGCACAAGGGCATCAAGGTCAAGTACGCCATTCACCCGGTGGCCGGGCGCATGCCGGGCCACATGAACGTGCTGCTGGCCGAGGCCGAAGTGCCTTACGACCAGGTGTTCGAGATGGAAGACATCAACGGCGAGTTTGGCCAGGTGGACGTAGCCATCATCCTGGGGGCCAATGACGTGGTGAACCCGGCCGCGTTGACCAAGGGCAGCGCCATTTACGGCATGCCGATTCTGGAGGCCTACAAGGCCAAAACCATCATCGTCAACAAGCGCTCCATGGCGGCTGGCTATGCGGGCTTGGACAATGAGTTGTTCTACATGGACAAGACCATGATGGTGTTTGGCGACGCCAAAAAGGTGGTGGAGGACATGGGTAAGGCGATTGAGTAAGCACTGTAGGTTTTTCTATTCCATAAAACGGTAACGGAGACTTTCACATGACTTCTAGCACGCAAGACAAGCCCTGGTTAAGTGCTTACCCGGCGGGCGTTCCTGCCGATATCGATGCATCGGCCTACAGCTCCTTGGTGGGTCTGATGGAGGAGAGTTTTCGCCGCTATGCGGATCGCCCGGCCTATGTCTTTTTGGGTCAGAAGATGAGTTTTGGGGAAACCGACCACCTGAGCCAGGCCTTCGCGGCTTACTTGCAGGGCTTGGGTCTGGTGCAGGGTGATCGGGTCGCCATCATGATGCCCAACGTGCCGCAGTACCCGGTGGCGGTGGCCGCCATCTTGCGTGCAGGCTTTGTAGTGGTGAATGTGAACCCGCTGTACACGCCGCGTGAGCTGGAGCACCAACTCAAGGATTCGGGCGCGCGCGCCATCGTCATTCTGGAGAACTTCGCAGCGACCTTGGCGAAGTGCATTCATAACACCGGCGTTCAGCATGTGGTGTTGTGCGCGATGGGGGATCGCCTGGGTTGGCTGAAGGGTGCGCTGGTTAATTTTGTCGTGCGACATGTCAAGAAGATGGTGCCGGACTTTAAATTGCCGAACACACTACGCTTCAATGACGCGGTGGCGCAAGGCTCGCGGGGCAGTCTGAAAAAACCCGTGATCAAGGCCAGCGATGTGGCGGTGCTGCAATACACCGGTGGCACCACCGGTGTGTCCAAAGGGGCGGTGCTGTTGCACAGCAATGTGATTGCCAATCTCTTGCAATCAGAGGCTTGGAACGATCCCGCCATGAAGAAGGTGCCAGCGGGCGAGCAGATCACCACTGTTTGTGCCTTGCCGCTCTACCATATCTTCGCCTTCACCGTGGGCATGATGCTGTCCATGCGCACCGGCGGCTTGCTGATTTTGATTCCCAATCCACGCGACTTCCCCTCGGTGTTC
This sequence comes from Hylemonella sp., assembly GCA_031427355.1. Lineage (GTDB taxonomy): Bacteria > Pseudomonadota > Gammaproteobacteria > Burkholderiales > Burkholderiaceae_C > CANCDA01. The sequence goes on along the minus strand of JANPNG010000294.1, from coordinate 1,373 downwards.
AAAGCACTGGCCGGGCAACCCTTTCACAGCTTCCCGGCTGTCAACACCTTGTTCAACGGCTTGCTCAATCACCCGGACTTTGACAAGACGGACTGGAGCCACCTCAAGGTCTCGCTGGGTGGCGGCATGGCCGTGCAAGGCGCGGTGGCCAAGCGTTGGCTGGAGAAAACGGGTTGCCCTATTTGTGAAGGCTACGGCTTGAGCGAGACCAGCCCCTCCGCCAGTTGCAATCCGGTCACCACCACCGAGTTCTCCGGCAATATCGGTGTGCCGATTCCGGGCACCTTGATGAAGTTGCTGGACGACGACGGCAACGAAGTGGCACTGGGCCAGGCCGGAGAAATCGCTATCAAAGGCCCGCAGGTGATGGCCGGTTACTGGCAGCGGCCCGATGAGACCGCCAAGGCCATGACGGTAGATGGCTACTTCAAGTCAGGCGATGTGGGTGTGATGGACGAGCGTGGCTTCTTCCGCATCGTGGATCGCAAGAAAGACATGATTTTGGTCAGTGGTTTCAACGTCTATCCCACCGAGATTGAAGAGGTCGTGTCGCAACTCGACGGCGTGCTGGAGTGTGCCTGCGTGGGCATGCCGGACGCGTCATCGGGCGAAGCGGTCAAGCTGGTCATTGTGCGCAAGCATCCTGACTTGACCGAAGATCAGGTGCGTGCCTATTGCCGCCAGAATCTCACGGGTTACAAGCAGCCCAAGATGATCGAGTTCCGGGCCGATCTGCCCAAGACACCCGTTGGGAAAATTTTGCGGCGTGAGTTGCGGGCCAACTAGCCATCGCCCACCCCTGGGCACCCCTTTTGGACATTTCTTGACGCCAAGGGGCTGACAAGCGCGGGTTTCTACGTATAATCTAAGGCTTTGCTGTAGTTGCTGTTTGTCGTGGGTGTGTAAATTGAGAGATCAATCCTGATGGCCCATGAAAACAGTTATGAGTTGGAGGATGCCGAGAAGTCAGCTAAATCTGACTATCCGCCGCTAACAGCCGCGCAGGCTCAGGCCCTGCGCGACATAGAGCCTGCTGTGTCGCCTTGGCGAATCGTGTTGCTGCAATGTGTAGTGGGTGTCTTGGTGGCTTTGGTGGCTTGGGCTGTGACGGGTGAGGCGGTGGTGGGTGGGTCAGCTCTGTACGGGGCGCTGGTGGTGGTCGTTCCTGCTGCGTTGTTTGCGCGAGGTTTGATGAGCCGGTTTTCCTCGATCAATCCGGCCACGGCGAGTTTTGGCTTCTTTTTATGGGAAGCGGTAAAGATTGGGGTGAGTGTGGTCATGCTGGCTGTAGCACCTCGACTGATTGAGAATTTGAGTTGGCTGGCCTTGATGGCGGGCCTGGTTGTGACCTTGAAGGTGTATTGGCTGGCGCT
>JANPNG010000293.1:0-3339 GCA_031427355.1 Hylemonella sp. | reverse complement strand
TTGCATCGCCAGGAAACCGACCGTCAAAAAGTCCGCCAGCCTAGCGCCAGCCGACAACTCGGCCTTGGTTCTCGCCATATTCACCCCTCAAAATGAACATGGAGAAATATTAGCACTAAATCAACTAACTAAACAGTATTGGGCCCATACCTCATTGGACAAGGCTCTGAATTCGCGGGCGCAGTAAATGCTCATAAACTATTGAAACCTTCTTGAACACGGCACGCTCGCATGTCTGCCAGACGCCTTGCATCCATTTGCCAAGGAAGAAAGGCGTTGATGTTCTCGGGCGGCTGATTACGGTTGTCGGCGCAGGCCTGCAAGTAAGCAGCAAGCCAAGTGCGGGCGTTCAAGCCCCAAAGCTTCATGGTGGCCAACACGCCGTACATCGTGGCGGCCAACTCTGCTGACACCTCTGAGCCGGAGCCGTAGAAATTCTTTCTGCCTACGACTGGCCCCCGGATGGCGCGCTCGGCTGTATTGTTGTCCATGGCCACCCACGGGGAGGCGACAAACACGGTCAAGCCGCTCCAGTGAAACGTCATGCTCTCAAGCACTTTGGCCGCCGGTGGGAACAGCTCGGCATTGGCCACGCCAGCGGCGCACGCGGTTGCCATTTGTTGCAGTGCCTGCTCCAAGTCGGATTGGGCAGTCGTTCGCTGGGTGCTGCCTATTGGTAGCCTCAGGCGCAGCCCGTTGAGGTGATACAGCTGGCCAATCTTGTCGACCCACTGCAGCGCCCACTCTGCGCTCTCAGGGTAGGAGTTGGCCAGGTCCAGGAAGTCTCGCCTCTGGTGTGCCCAGCAAAAGGCAAGCACCACCCCGGGGTTCAGTCGAGCAAACCGTTTGTAGCCAGAGTAGCGGTCGCAACTGATGACGCCCTGATCAACCCCGGCCAATTCGGCGATGATGACATCTGCGGCGCGCGTTCTGTCGATGACGTAGTGAACCACGGAGCTGGAGTGAAACACCCACAGGTACCAGCGGTGCCCGACCTTGCCAACAATATTGACAAAGACCGCCCAGCGAGTTTCATCGGCATGCCAATAGGGCTCGCTGCGCAGCTTGGACTGCAGTGCTGCATCGAGTGGTTTGAACAATGGTGCTATTGTTTGCAGGCCACCGGCCAAAGTTCCTGGCGACATGTTCAAGCCGTGATCAGCCAAATCTTGTAGCAGACGCTGGCTGGGCCGGCCATAGAGAAACTTGTCGAGCAGCACGCTGGTCCACACCGAAATGCCAATTTTGCCCCGATTGATCAACCGAGCAGGCGCAGGTGCGGTGATGATGCCGCTGACGCACCCGCATTGACACGATGGTGTGTAGCGGTGGCGGCGAATCACACGCCGGTAGGCCTTGACCTCAATCTCCAGCACCTGCGCATCTTCGGTACCGGCAAAGCTTTTGAAGGCCAAACCACAGTTCGGACATTGCGCTTTGTCCAGCGCAACGTCCTCGTGGCGTGCGGGCAGTTGCGTCTGCATGGTGCGGCCATGACCGACAGAGCCGCGCTGTTGTCCACGGTGGGCGCGGCATGTGAGTGCCTTCGCTCGAGTCTCACAATGTTTGCTTCGTTCGCACTTGCTGGAGAACAGGCGCTTTTGCAAGTCGCGCACTTGGGCCTGTGCCAACTCCAGTTCAGCATGCAATGCGGCCTGCGACTTTGCAGCCTGCGCTTTGAGCTCACGCACAATTCGCTGGTAACGAAGTTCGCGCCACTGGGCGCGACCGACTGCCTTGCGATGCAAAGTTTGCCAATATTTGGCGGCTGTCATCAGCGCTATATGCTCTTGCTTAGTGATCGTCACATACACGTCGGCAAAGGGTGTCGCCGTAGCATCGCCTGTGGGGGCGGTGGGGCCTGAGGAAGCGGACGTTGCACGCATAAGTGCAACGGTAGAGGAAAAAGTGGAATGTGTTCAGTAATTTTTTACTGGACAAAGGGTTCACCGAATTCTTACCCAGTGCTCGATCTCCTACCGTCACTTTTGACAACGAAAACAAATCGACCCCTCCACCGGCTTTCTCGAAGTCGAGGCTTTCGACGAGCTGGACGCCATTCTTGACGACCTGCGAATCCGCTACGACGAAACGCCGCAGTGGGAATTTTGTGAGGGCTTCATGGCTGCGGTGATCTGCATGCGCCGCGTGGTTGAGGCCGACGAATACCTGGCGGCGCTGCTGGCGCTGCCTGTCCATGGCGCGGTGGCTGATGCCGAAGATGGCTCGTTCGCAAGCGACGCACAGCGCAGCCGCTTCATGGCACTCTGGATGCGGCGCTGGTCAGAAGTCGCCACCGCACTTGATTCGGAAGTTGACTCGCTGGAAGATGAACGCTGCTACCACCCCGAGGTTATAGATGTTCGCGGTGCAGTCACAGCAATGCCGCCAGAAGAGCAAGCCAATTTCAAGGGCGAAGACCTGCCGGCGTTCGCGCAGGTGTGGGCGCTGGGCTTTATGTTTGCTGTTGAGTATTGGCCCGAAGAATGGGTTGCGCCCAAAGACAAAGACGCCGCCAAATGGCTCGACGACGCGCTGCAGGCCATCGTCGCCATGACCGAAGACGATGTTGACACGTCTGAGGTGTCACCACTCGACGAAGAAGGAGCGCCCAGCACCAGCATTGCGCGGCTCAACGCGTTTGGCGAAGCGATCTGGGCCGTGTGCGTCCTGCGCGAACTGTGGCAGACGCTGGGGCCAAAGGTCGAAACCGTGCGCAAGGAAGCGGCGCCGGGGCGCAACGATTTGTGCCCCTGCGGCAGCGGCAGGAAATACAAAAAGTGTCATGGGGCGGGGTGACAGCGATTTGATAGCGCTATTTTTTTGATAGCTTATGGCGCATGTATCTATTGGGCTGGTGGCTGATTAAGCCTGGTATCTTCGGTTGAATGCGCCCAGGTGGGCCGCAATGCGCTGGGATGGCCCGCGAGGCACTGGCCAATGGCTCATACGGTGGGAAGGGGGTTTGCCGCCGACGCGGCAGTGAAGACGGCCGGTGTTTCCAGGCGCGTGGTGTCACCCAAAAAGCTATGAAATTACCTTGATCGCGTGACGGTCCCTGCTCACACCTACCCCTTATTAATTACCCCTATCCCTTCCCCCGCAGTCAACTGGTAGCCGAAGGGACTACGTCAACACGGCAAGTTTTTTCCGCTCGATCAACTCAAAGTCGATCATGGCCCCAAGACCCGGGCTTGTCGGGGCATGCACCATGCCCTCGCTGTCGATCTCGATGTCTTGAACCAGGCCATATTGTTGTGATTCGGCGGGCAACAGCACTTCAAAGAACTCGGTGTTCTGGATCGCCATGATCACATGCAGATTGGCGAAGTTGTTGAG
>JANPNG010000292.1:0-3949 GCA_031427355.1 Hylemonella sp. | reverse complement strand
CCAAACACCAGCGGCACAAAGGCCCCCACCAGCGTAACCTGATAGGCCCCGGACACCATCTCGTAAATCGGGGTGCCCTGCATCGCAATAGCGTAAGACAAGACCAGAGTGCTGAACACCAGCACGGTGATGCGCATGGTTTTGAGTTCTTTCTGGTCACTGATGCGCGGGTTAAATTGACGCCATATGTTCTCCACAAAGGTCACGCTGGGGGCCAACAATGTGGCCGAGGCCGAAGACTTGATGGCCGACAACAGGGCACCAAAAAACAGCACCTGCATCACGAAGGGCATCTTCTCCAGCACCAGGGTGGGCAACACTTTTTGCGGGTCGTCCTTGAGCAACATGGCCGTTTGCTCCGGCATGATGACCAGCGCGCTGGTCACCAAAAACATGGGCACAAAAGCAAACAGGATGTAGCAAATGCCGCCGATCACGGGGCCGCGTGTCGCAGCCGTCGGGCTGTTGGCCGACATCACGCGCTGAAACACGTCTTGCTGGGGAATGGAGCCCAGCATCATGGTGATGGCTGCGGCAAAGAAAAACACCATGTCTTTAAAGCTCGGCTCGGGCCAAAACTTGAAGAGATCCCGGCTCAAAGCCAGATTCACTACCTTGTCGGCCCCACCGGCCATGTCAGCCGCAAACACCGCCAAGATGCTCAGGCCCACGACCAGAATAATCATCTGGATAAAGTCCGTCACGGCCACTGACCACATGCCGCCAAACAGGGTGTAGGCCAGGATAGAGACCACGCCAATCACCATACCCAAGGGGATGCTGATGCTGCCCTCCGACAGCACATTGAACACCAGACCCAGCGCCGTGACTTGCGCCGACACCCAGCCCAGATAACTCAGCATGATGATGAGCGAACACACCACCTCCACCATGCGGCCATAGCGTTCGCGATAGTAGTCGCTGATGGTCAGCAGCGTCATGCGGTAAAGCTTACCGGCAAAAAACAGGCCCACCAGAATCAGGCAGGTGCCTGCGCCGAACGGGTCTTCAATCACACTATTCAAACCGCCATTGACAAACTTGGCCGGAATGCCCAGCACGGTCTCGGAGCCGAACCAGGTGGCGAAGGTGGTGGTGACGATCATGATGAGCGGCAACTTGCGCCCGGCAATAGCAAAGTCAGCCGAACTCTTCACGCGCTTGGCAGCGATCAGACCAATGGCGATGGTGACCAGAAGATAAACAATGACAAGGGTCAGCAGCACAGCAACATTCTTTATCAACGCTTCACAGTACCGCCACCCGCACCACAACCTGCATCACGATCAAGCCCAGCACAAACCCCAGACCGCCGTACACCAGGCCTTGCAACAGCTTGTTGGTTCTTTTTTGCTCGGCCAGCAGCTCGCGCAATTCACGTTGGTGATCCGACGGACGATGGGCCAGATAGTCGTGCAGCAGACGCGGCAACTCGGGCAGCATCTTGGCGTAGCGGGGGGCCTGCTCCTTGAGTTGCTCCCACAACTTTTTAGGGCCGATTTGGTCCATCATCCATTGCTCAAGAAACGGTTTGGCGGTGTTCCACAAATCCAGTTCGGGGTCTAGCTGGCGGCCCAGGCCTTCGATATTGAGCAGGGTTTTTTGCAGCAAGACCAGTTGCGGCTGAATCTCCACCTGAAAGCGGCGCGAGGTCTGGAACAGGCGCAACAGCACCATGCCCAGTGAAATTTCTTTCAAGGGTCTATCAAAATAAGGTTCGCACACGGTACGGATGGCGGCCTCCAGCTCGTCCACCCGGGTATGCGCGGGCACCCAACCGGATTCGATGTGCAGTTGCGCCACGCGCTTGTAGTCGCGCCGGAAGAAGGCGGTGAAGTTTTGCGCCAAATATTCTTTGTCGTACTCGGTGAGCGTGCCGACGATGCCGAAATCCAGCGATATGTAGCGACCAAAGGTAGCGGGCTCAATGCTGACCTGGATGTTGCCAGGGTGCATGTCGGCGTGGAAAAAACCATCGCGAAACACTTGGGTGAAAAACAAGGTCACACCATCGCGCGCCAGTTTGGGGATGTCCACCCCGGCCTCGCGCAGGCGCGCGGTCTGGCTGATGGGGATGCCCTTCATGCGCTCCATCACGATGACATCGGTGGTGCAGTAGTCCCAGATCATTTCGGGGATCAGTACCAGGTTCAGCCCGGCCATATTGCGCCGCAACTGCGCCGCGCTGGCGGCTTCGCGCACCAGGTCCAACTCATCGTGCAGGTATTTGTCAAACTCGGCCACCACCTCGCGCGGCTTCAGGCGCTTGCCGTCCGTTGAGAGGCTATCGACCCAGCCCGCCATCATGCGCATCAGGCTCAGGTCTTTTTCGATGGCAGGCAACATGCCGGGACGCAGCACCTTGACGGCCACTTCGCGAACCGCGCCATGGCTATCCTTGAGCATCGCAAAATGCACCTGGGCAATGGACGCACTGGCAATGGGCGCTCGATCAAACGACTCAAAAATCTGATTCAAAGGTTTGCGAAAAGCCCGCTCGATGCTCGCCACCGCCACATCCGAGCTGAAAGGTGGCACCCGGTCTTGCAAGCGCGCCAACTCATCGGCAATGTCTTCAGGCATGAGGTCGCGCCGGGTGGAGAGCACTTGGCCAAACTTGACAAAAATGGGCCCGAGTTGCTCCAGCGCCTCACGCAGGCGTTGGCCACGCGGCGCCTCCAGATTGCGCCCGAACGACACGATGCGCGCCAGCAAGCGGAGCCAGGGTTTTTCAAAGCTATTGAGAACCAACTCGTCCAGACCAAAACGCAGCACGGTCCAGACGATGAACACACCCCTGAACACCCGCCTCATGTCGAGAGCCCGTTGGATGAGCCTTGCCCCGGCCTGCGGGCGACGAACTCGCGCAGCGCGTCCACCATGCGGCGCGCGGCCTGGGCCATCGCATGGGCTGGCGCGTCACCCACGATGCGCGAGAGGTCTTCTTCCACATCCCAGCGCACGTTCTCGATCAGCCAATTGACCTCTGAGGCCAGTTGCACATCGCCCACGATCTGCATGGCGGGCTTGTCACCCCGCATCGCGCCTTGCGCCATCGCCACGGGCGATGATTCGGTGAGCGTGAAGGTCAAATCCGGCACGTGGGACGGCGCGGCCCGGTCTAGCAAACCCGCCGGCGTGGCGACCAACTGCAAGGTGAACGCGCGCCACTGGAACAACACGGTCAAACCCTTTTGCTGGGCCAGGCGGCGGGTGGCCTCGGGCTCCTGCATCAGGATGTGGTTGAGCAGCAGCACGATGCGCCGCTGTGTCTCATCCACCACCCAAGCAGGGGGTTGAAAATTAGCGCTGTTTTTTTGAAGAAAATCTTCCAGCCAAGAAAAAGGGGACTGTGTTGCCATAGTCCCCAATTATTCCCCGGATTTCTCCGGAACCGGCGTTAAACCGAGCGGCTTATTGCAAAGCCTGTACCCCGGCCACCAACCAGCCGCGGCTGCCGCTCTTCGGCTTGGTCATGTTCCACACTTCGCGGAAGGAACTTGGGCCTGTCGAGGGTTCTTCACGGATCATGCCGGAGAACTCGACGCTGGCCATGTAATCGGCACCCGTGTCCTCGATCCCCAGCAACTGGGCTTCGAGCATCTCGACATCGGTGCGGTTGGCGGGCCCGCCGGTGTGGGTCTCGCGGTCGGCCAGCTGCGATTGGATCTCGCGCAGCATGTCGTCTGTCATCATCACGCGCAGGGCGTTGATGTCTGACTTGTCCCAAGCCGCTTGCAGGGTCACGAAATTGGCCTTGGCTGCAGTTAGGAAACCTGCCGTGTCGAAATCAGCCGGGACACCCCAAACCTGCCCGCCACCCAGCGCCGAGCCAATCACAGCACCTGAGTTTTGCTTGACATCGTCCGTGTGGAAATGCGTGGAGTTGGACTCCCAAGGGCGCGCTGAGGCGTCATTGCCCACGTTCTCAGGCTTGTACTGGCTAGGC
>JANPNG010000291.1:0-2453 GCA_031427355.1 Hylemonella sp. | reverse complement strand
GGCCATGCGGATCATGCGGCGCGCCATGTATTTGGGGTCGGCCCCGCCGTCCAGCATGCGCAGCAGCCAGTAGAGCGCGGCATCGGGGTCGGAGCCGCGCACCGATTTGTGCAGCGCGCTGATGGTGTCGTAAAACTGCTCACCGCCCTTGTCGTAACGGCGCATGCGCTCGCCCAGCACCTTGAGCAGCCACTCATCGGTGATGGAGGTCTGGCGCTGCTGCGTGGCGGCCACGGTCAGCGTCTCCAGCGTGTTGAGCAGGCGGCGGGCATCACCATCGGCGTAGGCGACCAAGCGATCAATTGCTATTATTTCTATAGCTGCCAATGCTAGTAACTGCTGGGCTCTGGCCACTATTTGCTCTAAATCTTGGGCTGTAAGTGGCTGCAAAACATACACCGCCGCGCGCGACAGCAAAGCGGAGTTGACTTCGAAGGACGGGTTCTCGGTGGTCGCGCCGATGAAGGTGAACAGCCCGCTTTCCACATGCGGCAAAAACGCGTCCTGCTGGCTCTTGTTGAAGCGATGCACCTCGTCCACAAACAACAACGTGCGCCGGCCACTTTGCGCCAGCGTGGCTTGCGCCCGCTCCACCGCCTCACGGATGTCCTTGACCCCGCCCAGCACCGCGCTGATGGTGATGAACTGCGCGTCAAACGCATCGGCCATCAAGCGCGCAATCGTCGTCTTGCCCGTGCCCGGCGGCCCCCAAAAAATGCAACTGTGCGGCTGCCCCGACTCAAACGCCAGCCGCAGCGCCATCCCCTCGCCCAGCAAATGCTGCTGGCCAACGACCTCGGCCAGCGATTTGGGGCGTAGGCGTTCGGCTAGGGGGGGGTGGGGGGTGGGGGGAGGCACGGTGGGGCTACAGCTGTTGGGGCATCAGTGTAAGACAGGCTGCCGTAGGGCGACGTGAAGCCATGCCACGCCCTGACGCACGGCTTGCTATTGCCAATCTATTGAAATAGGGATTGTGGCAATTGCGATTGGAGGTCAGGTCAAGATTGATGGGATTCGTGAACGTCCCGCATGACCCGCCCGCGAAGCGATCAGTGTCGATGCGGTGGTAGTCTGCATCGCGTCACTTCACTTCGGCATTGCCGATCGATGGAAATGTACGATCTGCCATTCCGATCCACGTTTCGCGACCACAAACGTGACGCGACCGCTCGCGCTGTAAGGCGTCCCATCTCGCACACCGGTTACGGTATCCAAACCAGTAACAACGACGGCAGTCTCAGACAGCACCATGGCAGAGTAGCTGCCAAGAGTCGCACCGCGCGGCCTGTTACTCAGGAGTGCTTGCTCGAAGTATTTGCGAATCTCTTCCGACTTAACGACAACCGTCTGGCTACCGGTTCCCAGGAAGGTAGTGTCGGACGCATAGAGCTTGACGATGCCATCAACGTCGGAGTCGGTAAACGCCTTGGTCCATTTCTCCAACACTTGGAGCGCGTCCTCCTTTGGGCCAGCAATGGCGGTTGCGCCAAACGAAGCGAACAAAGCAACGGCAATTAATAATTTACGCATTTCTCTCTCCTTCAATTGAGTGTGACAAGTTCGTGAGATTCCATCATAGCTTCGGCCTCAATCTGCTGGACATGAATTTCACCAGAGAAGGGCGTGAGACCTTGATTTCAGTGATTTTTTTGAATTTTCATACCGGTCTAAAAACACCGACAAACCCCGCAGATCGTTTTGATCAATTCTAGGCTTCCATCAAGCCAGCCTCACCTCAAGATGCCGCCCCAACACCGCAGCAGCGGCTTCGATTTGATCCAGTCTGGAGGCGTGGCGTAGGTCAAACAAACGATCCACCTGGGGCGTGTGCCAACCGAGGCGGCGGGCGAGTTCGGCTTTCTTGATGCCCTGCTCGGTCATGGCCTGATAGACGCCCAGCTTGGCGCATTCAAGCGCCGAGGGGCGCACGGTTTTTTGTCCGGGTGTGCACCGGCTCACAGCGGGCAAAGGCTGGCGGGCATCCATGTAAAACGACAAGCCCGTTTCCAGCGCATCAACGGCCAGCGCCAAGGCTTCGGCCTCGTTCGCGCCAAAGGTGATGGCCTCGGGTACGTCGGCAAACGTCACCAGCACGGTGCCGTCGTCAGGGGTGAGGGTGAGGGTGACGGGGTAATCAAATGGTTGTGTTGTTTTTGTCAATTTTCAACTCCTCGTTGATCGACTTTACGCCGACGAGTATCGCATCGCAAGCATCCGGGTTGGGTGTATAACCGAGTCCCTCCGATAACACCAACGACTCTCAGGCGCGATGAGCGCCACAACCTCAAGGAAACATCAGACATGGGCGCGCAGTGGAAAGCAAAAGGCAAGGAATTGGCGGCCAACGCCAGGGGCAAACTGTTTGGCCGTTTGGCCAAAGACATCATGGTGGCGGCGCGCAGCGGGGCAGACCCGGCGTCCAACTCGCGCCTGCGCCTGGTGGTGGAACAGGC
>JANPNG010000290.1:0-4616 GCA_031427355.1 Hylemonella sp. | reverse complement strand
GCCACCGTGTCAAAAGACCCGCGTGTTCTGGAAGCGTATGTAGGAGTCGAAGCATGAGCCCTGTCATCACCCCCGGCAGCGAGATGCTGCGCGTGACCGGACTGCACGCGTTCTACGGAGAGTCACACATTCTTCACGGCGTTGATTTGCACGTCAATCGCGGTGAACTGGTGACGCTACTGGGGCGCAATGGCTCTGGCCGGTCCACGACGCTCAAGGCCATCCTGGGGCTGGTCGGACGCCGTACCGGCTCCATCCTGTTCAATGGCACCGAAATCAATGCGATGGCGCCACACCGCATCGCTCGTCTGGGCGTGGGCTTCTGTCCCGAAGAACGCGGCATCTTTGCCGGTTTGTCGACCGAAGAAAACCTCATGCTGCCGCCCGTGGTGGCCCCCGGTGGCATGACGCTGGAAGAAATTTACGGTATTTTCCCCAACCTGCATGAGCGGCGCAACAGCCCTGGCACTCGCCTGTCTGGTGGTGAACAGCAAATGCTGGCGATGGCCCGGATTTTGCGCACGGGTGCCAAGGTTTTGCTGCTCGATGAGATCACCGAAGGCCTGGCACCGGTCATCGTCAAGAAGCTGGGCGAAGTGATTCGCCTGCTCAAGACCCGTGGCTACACCATTGTGCTGGTCGAGCAGAACTTCCGTTTTGCCGCTCCCTTGGCGGATCGCCATTACGTGCTGGAACACGGCCACGTGATCATGACGGTGCAAGCGCATGAGCTGGCGGCCAAGACCGACGAATTGCACGAGCTGCTGGGTGTTTGACGACCCCATTTCCATCTTTCACCGTTCCAGCCCTGTCCCCTTTCCTTCTTTTTATTCAGGAGATTTTCAATGAAACTCAAGCAAATCGCCCAGGCCGTCAGCCTGTCCCTGTTGGTTGCCAGCGCCGCACAAGCGCAAGTGTCCGACGGTGTGGTCAAAGTTGGCGTGCTGACCGATCTGTCGGGCCTGTACTCTGACCTGGCTGGCACCGGGGCCGTCCTGGCCACCAAAATGGCCATTGAAGATTTCCTGGCAACTGAGAAACCCTCTTTCAAAGTTGAGCTGGTATCCGCCGATCACCAGAACAAAGGGGACATCGCCGCCAACAAAGCCCGTGAATGGTTCGAAAAAGACAAAGTTGACGTGGTGACTGAACTGGTGACCACCTCGGTCGGTTTGGCCGTGCAAAAAATTGCCAAGGAAAAGAACCGTATTGCCTTGATCTCCGGTGCAGCATCTACCGCCATTACCAACGAGAGCTGCAACGACGTGACGGTGCATTGGACTTATGACACCTATGCCGTCGCCAATGGTACGGCCAAGGCCGTGACCCAGGGCGGTGGCAAGAAGTGGTTCTTCCTGACCGCCGACTACGCCTTCGGTCATGCGCTGGAGAAAGACGCCAGCGCCGTCGTCAAGGCTAACGGCGGCGAGGTGCTGGGCGCTGTGCGTCACCCGTTCCCCGGCAGCGACTTCTCCTCTTTCCTGCTCAAGGCGCAATCTTCTGGCGCGCAAGTCATCGGTCTGGCCAACGCCGGCGGCGACACCGTCAACTCCATCAAGCAGGCGGCTGAATTCGGGATCACGCCCAAGCAGTCATTGGCCGGTTTGTTGCTGTTCATTACCGACGTGCATTCACTGGGCCTGAAGACCGCCCAGAACATGTACCTTACCGAAGGCTTTTACTGGGACCTGAACGAAGAAACCCGTGCCTGGTCCAAGCGTTTCTTTGCCCAGCACAAACGCATGCCCACCATGGTGCAAGCGGGTCAGTACTCGTCTGTCATGCATTACCTCAAAGCCGTCAAAGCCATCAACAGCGATGACACGGCCAAAGTTATGACACAGATGAAGAAGACGCCTGTGAATGATTTCTTCGCCAAGAACGGCAAGATTCGCGATGACGGCCGTATGGTGCATGACATGTATCTGCTGCAGGTCAAGAAGCCTTCTGAGTCCAAGACGCCTTGGGACTACTACAACGTGAAGGCCACGATTCCGGCCACCGAGGCATTCCAGCCACTGTCGGCATCGCGTTGCCCGCTGATCAAGAAGTAATCGGTCGATATCACCGTCCCGGGGTTGCTTCGCGACCCCGGGGTTCTCATCTTCAGGTAGAGGGGCTCACGCCATGGAAATTTTCGGCATCTCGTCACAGGCATTTTTTGGCCAGTTGTTGCTGGGCCTTATCAACGGCTCGTTCTATGCCGTTCTGAGCCTGGGTCTGGCCATCATCTTCGGCCTGCTCAACATCATCAATTTCGCGCATGGGGCGCAGTACATGGTAGGGGCGTTTGTGGCCTGGCTGGGTTTGACCTACCTGGGGCTCAACTACTGGGTCTCTCTATTGCTGGCACCTTTGGTACTGGGAGGGGTGGCGGCGGTGATTGAACGCACCATGCTCAAGCACCTCTACAAGCTGGACCACCTTTACAGCTTGCTACTGACCTTTGGCCTGGCGCTGATTGCCGAAGGTGTTTTCAAGAATTTCTTTGGGGTTTCGGGCGAATCGTACGAGGTCCCCGAGTTGCTCCAGGGCGGCATGAATCTGGGTTTCATGTTCCTGCCCATCTACCGTGCGTGGGTGGTGGTGGCATCGCTCACCGTGTGCCTGACGGCCTGGTATGTGATTGAGCGCACATCTTTGGGCGCGACACTCCGTGCCGCAACCCAGCGGCCCGATCTGGTGCAAGCACTGGGCATCAATGTGCCGGTGCTAATCACATCGACCTATGCAGCCGGTGCGGCGCTGGCGGCTTTTGCCGGTGTGCTGGCCGCGCCGATCATGCAGGTCAACCCAGTCATGGGCTCCAACCTCATCATTATTGTGTTTGCCGTGGTGGTGATCGGCGGCATGGGGTCCATTCTGGGTTCCATCCTGACTGGCCTGGGCCTGGGTGTGATTGAAGGCCTGACCAAAGTGGTCTATCCGGAAGCCTCTGCGGTGGTGATCTTCTTGATCATGGTGCTGGTGCTGCTCGTCAAACCCGCCGGCCTGTTCGGCAAACAAGCTTGAAGGTCTGATCATGAACTCTGTTGTCTCATTGGGCGGGAAAAACCGCACGGTTTGGTTGTTTGCCGGCTTGGTCGTGGCGGGCTCCGTTGCGCCCTTTGTTTTCTACCCGACCTTGTTGATGAAGCTACTGTGCTTTGCACTGTTTGCCTGCGCCTTCAACCTGTTGCTGGGCTTTGCCGGTCTGCTGTCGTTTGGCCATGCCGCCTTCTTTGGCGGCTCCGCCTACATCACAGGTTACCTTTGCCGTGACATGGGGCTCACGCCCGAGTTGGGCCTGTTGGCGGGCGCTGTCTTTGGCGGAGTACTGGGGGCTGTATTTGGTTTGATCGCCATTCGGCGGGCAGGCATTTACTTCGCCATGATCACGCTGGGCTTGGCGCAAATCATCTTCTTCCTGGCGCTTCAAATGAAGTTCACCGGGGGCGAAGATGGCATGCAGGGCATACCCCGCGGAAAATTGTTTGGCGTGGTCGATCTGACCGACAACATCGCCATGTACTTCTTTGTGTTCGCGATTTTTCTGGGCGGGTTTTGGCTGATTCACCGCACCATTCATTCGCCCTTTGGCCAGATCCTCAAGGCCATTCGTGACAACGAAGCGCGGGCCATCTCGCTGGGGTATGACGTCAACCGTTTCAAGCTACTGGCCTTTGTCATTTCGGCTTCGCTCACGGGGCTGGCCGGTTCCACCAAGTCGTTGGTGTTCCAACTGGCTTCACTGGGCGATGTGCACTGGCATACCTCGGGCGACGTGGTTTTAATGACCCTGCTCGGTGGTCTGGGTACGGTCCTTGGGCCAGTTGCAGGTGCCGTGACTATTGTGGGTCTGGAAAACATGCTGGCCGACAAAGTCGGATCCTGGGTGGCCGTGATCATGGGCTCGATCTTTGTCGTTTGTGTGCTGCTCTTCCGCCGTGGTTTGGTGGGTGAGATCGGCGCGTTGTTCAACAAATCTGGGTCACGCGCATGAACGATCAGTACGGTTACGACATTGAAGACCTGAAGGTCGGCATGAGCGCGAGTTTCGCCAAAACCGTCACCGAGGCCGATATCGTTTTGTTCGCGGGGGTGTCGGGCGACAACAACGCCATTCACACCAACGAGGAATTCGCCAAGACCACGCCCTTTGGAGGTCGCATTGCCCACGGCTTCCTGACGGCCAGCGTCATCTCGGCGGCAGTGGCTAACCGGTTGCCTGGTCCTGGCACGGTTTACCTCGGGCAGCAACTGCGTTTTTGTGCGCCGGTGCGCCCCGGCGACACGGTGCATGCCCTGGTCACCGTCAAGTCGGTAGATCTGCTGCGGGCCCGAGCGGTGCTGGACACCGTTTGCCGGGTTGGCAACCGGGTGGTGATCGAGGGCGAGGCCCTGGTCATGGCGACGTCTGCTGCGCGTCGCAGCCAGCCGCTTGCAGCACTTTGATTTTGTTTTTTGAGTTCTGGAGAGTGTGGTCATGAAAATTTTGGTAGCCGTAAAACGCGTGGTGGACTACAACGTCAAAGTCCGAGTCAAGTCCGATGGAACGGGCGTGGACATCGCCAACGTCAAGATGAGCATGAACCCCTTTGACGAAATTGCCGTCGAAGAAGCCGTACGCCTCAAAG
>JANPNG010000289.1:0-3931 GCA_031427355.1 Hylemonella sp. | reverse complement strand
AGCAAATCGGCCTGCTCCAGAGCGGGCTCGACCCAGGGCGAGCTGCGCATCAGCAGAGCCAGCGCGCCCGCCCAGCCCGGTGCGTTGCCGAACTTGTAGCGCGTGACCAAGCCGCCCCAGGGGAAGGCGTAAGGCACGGCGCACAGGCAGGCGTCCAGCGGCGGGGCTTGGCGCACACAAGGCCCGCAGTGGGTCACGCCGCCGTGAACCGGCAGCGCGCAGGTCAGGCAGCGCGGCTGCGGCTGGGCAAAACGCGCCACGCAGGACTCGCACACCGGCTGCGCAGGCCAGGCGTGGCACACCGCGCACTGGCTGGGGAGGGCGGTGGACAGGCGGTGGAACAAGGCGCGCAGCATCAAGTCAATATACTCGCCGGGCTAGCCGCTGCTCTCCCATGACCTCCGAACGCCCCCCCACCATTGACCCCCAGGCCGCCAGCCGTTGGCAGCACCTAACGCTGCCCCAATCGCCCTGGTTGCACGAGGAGGTGGCGCGGCGCATGCAGGAGCGGCTGGACTGGATCAAGCTTCAACCGCAGACCTGGGTGCATTGGGAGCCCTTGCGCGGGGGTATGCAAGTACAGGCCTCGTTGCTGCAACGCTACCCGCAAGCGCAATGTTCATGGGTGCAAACCGTGAATGGGCAGTTGGAAACCACACTCAAAACCAGTGCCCAACCTTGGTGGCAGCCGGCACGCTGGCGTGCGGAGCCCCGTCAGACGGGCTTGCCCAAGCCGGGCGTGCAAATGGTGTGGGCCAATATGGTGTTGCACATGGCAGCTGACCCGCAGGCTTTGATCAGCAGTTGGAAAGACTCGTTATCAAGCGACGGATTTTTGATGTTCTCTTGCCTGGGGCCCGACACGCTGCGTGAGTTGCGCCAGATGTACCAAGCTCTCGGCTGGCCCGCACCCGCGCACGAGTTCACTGATATGCACGACTGGGGCGACATGCTGGTGCAGGCCGGGTTTGCCGAGCCCATCATGGACATGGAGCGCATCGAGCTGACCTTTGAGACGCCCGAGCGCCTGTTGCAAGAATTGCGTGAACTGGGCCGTAACCTGCACCCCGCGCGCTTCCCCGGCCTGCGCGGGCGTGGCTGGCGCGCGCAGTTGCATAAGGCGATGGCCGAAAAACTGGCGGACCCAAAGAGCGGCGGGCAACTCAAGCTGACCTTTGAAGTGGTTTATGGCCACGCCTTCAAGCCCCAGCCCCGCATCGACATGAGCGCGCAAACCGTGGTGTCACTGGACGCCATGCGCCAAGCCCTGCATGCCCCCAAAGGGCAGCCGCGCAAGCCCTGACCGGGTGAGGCGGCTGGATTTTGACGCTCGGGGCGGTGCGCTACAATGGCCGGTTGCTTAACAAGGGTTTTGGCGCGGGTTTGCGGTCTCTCAATGACCGATTGCACAGGGTGAATTTACCCCGGCAGAAGACAAACGCAAGCCACGTGGTGTGACCGACTGTTTTGAATTAACGAGGCTTAGAAAAAGTGAACATGATGAAGCGCATTTTTAACAAATCGGCATCCATGCTGCTGGCAGCCAGTGCTTGGGCCGCAACAGCAGCGCATGCGGTCAAGGATTTGCCCGGTGGCCCAGCGGTCAATCAGCTCAATCTGCACCCTGCGGTGACCAAAATCGCCGAAGAGCAGGCGTGGCTGCATTGGTTCATGCTGATCGCCTGTACGGTGATTTTTGTCGCTGTGTTTGGCGTCATGTTTTACTCCATCTGGAAGCACCGCAAGTCGGTCGGCCACAAAGCGGCCAACTTTCACGAGTCGGTCACTGTCGAGATCATCTGGACCATCGTGCCCTTCATCATCGTGATCGCCATGGCCCTGCCTGCGACCAAGTTGCTGGTGGCCTCCAAAGACACCACCAACGCTGACCTCACCATCAAGACCACGGGTTACCAGTGGAAATGGGGCTACGACTACATCAACGGTGAAGGCGAGGGCATTGGCTTTGTCTCCACACTGGACTCATCGCACCGTGAAATGTCCAACAACGGCGCCAAGGGTGTGATCCCTGACGACTACCTCTTCAAGGTAGACAACCCGTTGGTGGTGCCGGTCAACAAGAAAATCCGCATCATCACCACGGCCAATGACGTGATCCATGCCTTCATGGTGCCCGCTTTCGGCATCAAGCAAGACGCCATCCCCGGCTTTGTGCGCGACACCTGGTTCCGTGCCGAGAAGACCGGCGACTTCTACGGCCAGTGCGCTGAGCTGTGCGGCAAAGAGCACGCTTACATGCCTATCCATGTGAAGGTCGTCTCCGCTGAGGACTACACCAAGTGGGTCGAAGTCGAGAAGAAAAAGCTCGCTGCCAAGCAAGATGACCCCAGCAAAGTCTGGGTGCTGGACGACTTAGCCAAGCGTGGCGAAAAAGTCTATGCCGCCAACTGTGCCGCTTGTCACCAAGCCAGCGGTAAAGGCGCTGGCCCGATCAAGGCATTGGACGGGTCCCCTGTAGTGTTGGACGCTGACAAGGGCGCTCAAATCGCCGTGGTGCTCAACGGCAAGGCCAATGGCGCCATGCCTGCATGGAAGCAGCTCAGCGACACCGACATCGCCGCCGTCATCACCTACACCAAGAACAACTGGTCCAACAAGACGGGGCAGCTGGTTCAGCCTGCAGACGTCAAGTTGGCACGCAAGTAAGTTCAGTGGTTAACGAATACAAGTATTGAGAAGGAAATCACGATGAGCGCCGTTTTAGACCATCACGCCCACGATGACCATGCCCATGACGACCACCACGACCACGCCCCCACGGGCTGGCGTCGTTGGGTCTATGCCACCAACCACAAAGACATCGGTACGCTGTACCTGCTGTTCGCCTTCACTATGCTGATGATCGGCGGCGTCTTGGCGCTGCTGATTCGCGCCGAGTTGTTCCAGCCCGGCCTTCAACTGGTGAACCCAGAGTTGTTCAACCAGCTCACCACCATGCACGGCCTGATCATGGTGTTCGGCGCGATCATGCCGGCCTTCGTCGGCTTTGCGAACTGGATGATTCCGTTGCAAATCGGTGCGGCTGACATGGCCTTTGCCCGCATGAACAACTTCAGCTTCTGGCTGATGATTCCTGCGGCCTTTATGCTGGTCAGCTCCTTCTTCATGCCCGGCGGTGCGCCGTCGGCAGGCTGGACGCTGTATGCACCGCTGACCCTGCAAATGGGCCCCTCCATGGATGCGGGTATTTTTGCCATGCACATCCTGGGTGCTTCGTCCATCATGGGCTCCATCAACATCATCGTCACCGTGCTCAATATGCGCGCACCCGGCATGACGCTGATGAAAATGCCGATGTTCGCCTGGACTTGGCTCATCACCGCCTACCTGCTGATCGCAGTTATGCCAGTGCTGGCCGGTGCCATCACCATGACGCTGACGGATCGCCATTTCGGCACCAGCTTCTTCAATCCGGCCGGCGGTGGCGACCCGGTGATGTATCAGCACATCTTCTGGTTTTTTCGGCCACCCCGAGGTCTACATCATGATCTTGCCGGCCTTCGGCATCGTCAGCCAGATCGTGCCTGCATTTGCGCGCAAGAAATTGTTCGGTTACGCCTCCATGGTGTATGCCACGTCGTCGATTGCGATTTTGAGCTTCATCGTTTGGGCGCACCATATGTTCACCACCGGCATGCCGGTGACGGGTCAACTGTTCTTCATGTACTCCACCATGTTGATCGCCGTGCCCACCGCCGTGAAGATCTTCAACTGGATCGCAACCATGTGGAAGGGTTCCATGACCTTTGAGACGCCCATGCTGTTTGCAGTCGGTTTTATCTTCGTGTTCACCATGGGTGGCTTCACGGGTCTGATTTTGGCCATGGCCCCGATTGACATCCAGTTGCAAGACACCTACTACGTCGTGGCGCATTTCCACTACGTCTTGGTGGCGGGCTCGCTCTTCGCC
>JANPNG010000288.1:0-12733 GCA_031427355.1 Hylemonella sp. | reverse complement strand
GTGGGCGAGCCCCGTCCCCATGCAGGAGATCCCGAGCGACGCGGATTTTGGACCAAGCTGTTCGGCCCCGATCTGGTACGCCTGACCGGCCAGCACTTGGCACTGGTACTGGCCTCGGTAAGCTTGGCGGCCCTGCTGGCCCTGCCCACGATCCTGGCCGGCGTGCGCACGGCCACCGCCATTGCCATCGGCACCGCCACCATCGCCGCCTTTATCGGAGCCGGTGGTTTTGGCGAACGCATCGTGACGGGCCTGGCCTTGAACGACAGCGACTTGCTGCTGGCCGGAGCCGTGCCTGCGGCTGTGCTGGCGCTGCTGAGCGAGGCCTTATTTGAGGTGATAACGCGCAACATTGGAATAAAACGTTAACCTTTAGCGTTCACCCCGGTGGATCAGTCCACATTTACCCCAACGGAGTTCACTATGAACATGAAGAAGATTGCATTTTCAATGCTGGTTGCTGCCACCCTGGTGGCCTGCGCCGCCACGGGCGATCAAATGGCACCCGCCAAAATGGCCGATGGCATGCTGACCGGCAGCAACGGCATGACGCTCTATAACTTTGACCGCGACGTGGCGGGCAGCGGCAAGAGCGTTTGCAACGGCCCGTGTGCCACCAACTGGCCCCCTCTCATGGCCATGGAAGGCCAAGCGGCCAGCGGTGACTACAGCATGATCACACGTGACGATGGCAAAAAACAGTGGGCGCTCAAGGGCAAGCCACTGTATTTCTGGGCCAAGGATGCGAAACCCGGCGACAAAACCGGTGACGGCTTTAACGGTGCCTGGCACATCGTTAAATAAAACTGAACCGGTCTGAGTTGGACAGTCACGCGCTCCTCGCCGTTTTGCCACGCCTGCACCGTTACGCGTGGGCGCTGGCGGGTGAGCGGGCGGCGTCCGATGACCTCGTGCAAGACACGCTGGAGCGTGCGTGGTCACGTGCGGGTCAATGGCAAGCGGGCAGTGACTTGCCCGCTTGGCTGTTCAGCATCATGCATAACCTGCACATTGATCATGTACGGCGGCCTGGTTTGAGTCTGCGCGCCTTCGACGACGGCGACCTTGAGCTACCCACCCGCGCCACCCAATCGGACCGCCTGGACGTCATGGATTTGCAGACCGCCCTGACCCACTTGCCCAACGAGCAACGCCAGGTGCTGCTGCTGATTGCACTGGAAGAAATGAGCTACCAAGAAGTGTCCCAAACCCTGAGCATCCCCATCGGCACCGTGATGTCGCGTCTGTCGCGCGGGCGTGAACGCCTACGACGACTGCTGGATGGGAACGTACCAGCCTCTGCCAATTTGCGGGTGGTCAAATGAACGCGCCCTCTTCCATCACCGAAACCGATCTGCACGCCTACCTGGACGGCGAACTGCCGAAAGCCCGGCACGCCGACGTTAACGCCTATCTGGCCGCCAGCCCCCAAGAGGCCCTGCGTCTGCGCGACTACGAGGCACAGGGGCGCGCCCTGCGCGAGTTGTTCAGTCCGATGCTGAACGAACCCCTGCCCGAGGCCCTGCGCCAGCGGGCCATGCAGCCCACACAGTCAAGCGCCAACGTGTTGCACGATGGTCATTGCAACGCATCGCTGCGGGCTTTTTGCTAGCCGTGGTCAGCGGGGCGGCGGGTTGGTTGGCGCATGGTCACTACCAGGCCAATGATCGTCTGGCGGTTCTGCCCCCGCTACCGCACCATGCTGCTGTAGCACATGCCGTGTTCAGCGCTGACGTGAAGCGCCCAGTGGAGATCAGCGCCGAGCATGAAGACCAGCTCGTCACCTGGCTGTCCAAACGCATGGGCAGCCCCATGCGCCCGCCCAAGCTCGGGTCGCTAGGCTACGAACTGGTGGGTGGACGCTTGCTTCCCGGCGACAACGGGCCGGTGGCGCAGTTCATGTACCAGGACGCGAACGGCCAACGGCTCACGCTCTACGTCAGTGCCGAGATTAAAGCCAACCAAGACACCGCCTTTCGCTACACCCAAGAGGGCCAGGTCAACGTGTTTTACTGGGTGGACGGCAAGTGGGGCTACGCGATTTCGGCCAACACGCCCAAGAGTGCGCTGTCCCTCGTGGCCACCTCGGTCTATGACCAGTGGGAGCGCAAACCCTGAGCGCGCTGAATCAAGGCACCAAGTCCAGCGCCCGCATATAGGCCGGGCTGACCATCAGCTCATCCCACTCGATAGCAGGCGCTTGTGGCAGCAGCGCTAGGCGGCGTGCCTCGCTGGCGTCCAGCGACTGCCACTGGCCTTTGAGTTGGGCCTCGGTCACACCGGCAATCAACTCGTCCACCGCTTGCCCGCCATCGACCGATTGGTTGCACAGCAAGACCATGTCGCAGCCCGCCTGCAAGGCTGCCACCGCCGCCTGGGTGTAGCTGACCTCTTGCCCGTCAATCAGGCGCGCACCCGCCATGCTGAGGTCGTCGCTGAACACCGCGCCACCAAAGCCCAGTCGACCCCGCAAGATGTCACCCAGCCACTTGGCCGAGAAGCCCGCAGGTCGCGCATCGACCTTGGGGTAGATCACGTGAGCGGGCATGACGCTCGCCAGGCTGGTGCTGAGCCAGCCGTAGGGGGCGGCGTCGTCGGCCAGGATGGCGTTGAGGCCGCGTTTGTCCACGGGAATGTCGGTGTGCGAGTCGGCCTTCACAAAGCCGTGGCCCGGGAAATGTTTGCCGCAATTGGCCATGCCGCTCAAGGTCAGGCCGTGCATCAGGCTCTTGGCCAAGAGCGTGACCACGCGCGGGTCGCGGTTGAAAGCGCGGTCGCCAATCACGCTGCTCTCGCCAAAATCCAGATCCAACACCGGGGTGAAGCTCAAGTCCACACCGCAGGCGCGCAGCTCGGCACCCAGCACGTAGCCGCAGGCCGTGGCCGCGTCGGTGGCTTGCATAGCCCCTACCCCCGGCCCTTGCTTGCCATCACGCAGCCACAGCTCGCCCAAGGCGCGCATGGGGGGCAGGTGGGTGAAGCCGTCGGTCTTGAAGCGCTGCACGCGCCCGCCTTCGTGGTCCACGCAGACCAGCAGGTCTTTGCGGATTTTTTTAATAGCCACGCACAGGGCACTGAGTTGGGCCCGGTCTTGCCAGTTGCGGGCAAACAAAATGAGGCCACCGACCAGCGGGTGCTTAAGGCGGCGTTTGTCGGCGGCACTCAGGGTCAAACCAGCGATGTCGATGATGAGGGGGGCGTGTTGTGTCATTTTTTAAATCCAGTTGCTACAAATTAAATAGCTGCTCACGCAAGTTTTTATTGGGCTGCAGACCGATTTTCATCTAATTTTTCGACCACACAGAAGCTGGCGGCATAGTCGGATTCATCCGTCACGCTCACATGGGCGCTCAGGCCTTGGGCCTCGAACCAAACCTTTAAATCGCCGTGCAGCACGATGACCGGCTTGCCCGCATTGGCCGAGCCCGCAGGCAGTTTGCCGATCTCGCACAAGCGCCAGCTCATGGGCATGCGCATGCCCAGGCCGATGGCTTTGGAGAAAGCTTCTTTGGCGCTGAAGCGGGTGGCCAGGTAGCGGATGCCACGCTCGGGCCAGCGTGCGCTGCGGGCTTGCCAGGTGGTGAACTCTTCATCACTGAGGATTTTTTGGGCAAAGCGCTCGCCGTGGCGCTCTAAGCTGGCGCGGATGCGACGCACGTCGCAGATGTCGGTGCCGATGCCGTAGATCATCTGGAGGTAGCCCCCACGCTTGTCGCTGCGGCGGCCATGCAGCTCAGGTACGCCTTGATCGTGGCGCTGTAACCCAGCTCCAGCGCATCGGCAATCAGGGCGTGGCCGATGGAGACTTCGCTCACGCCGGGCACAGCACTGAGAAAGGCGCTGAGGTTGTCGCGGTTGAGGTCATGACCCGCGTTGACTTGCAGCCCCGCGTCCAGCGCGGCCTGTGCGGCGGCGGCAAAGCGGGCCAGTTGTGCCGCCTGCTGCGGGCCACCCCAGGCGGCGGCGTAGGGCTCGGTGTAGAGCTCCACCCGGTCAGCGCCCACGGCTTTGGCAGCGGCCATGGCGCTAGGGTCGGCGTCCATGAAGAGGCTGACGCGCACGCCCAGGGCGTGACACTCCTCAATCAAAGGGCGCAGGCGATCCGCGTCTTGCGGGAAAGACCAACCGTGGTCGCTGGTGAACTGGCCTTCGCTGTCGGGCACAAAGGTGGCTTGCTGGGGCCGCACGTTGCGCACAAAGTCCATCAGGTTGTGAAAAGGGTTGCCCTCGATGTTGAACTCGCGGCCCGGCCAAATCTGCAGCAGCGTGGCCAGCTCATGCACATCGTTGCCGCGGATGTGGCGCTCGTCCGGGCGCGGGTGCACGGTGATGCCGTGCGCGCCCGCCTGTAAGCACAGCGTGGCCGCACGCGTGACGCTGGGGATGCCCAGGTGGCGCGTGTTGCGCACGAGAGCGACTTTGTTGAGGTTGACGGAGAGAGAGGTGCTTTGCATCGACTTATGTTTTCAGAACCGTTCGCCCTGAGCTTGTCGAAGGGCTTGCGAGGCTTCGACAAGCTCAGCCCGAACGGGATTTGCTTAGTTAGGTTTTTATAAGGCTTGGATGTCCATCATCATCTGCCGGGTACGCAGCGTACCCACCCCGCAATGGTAATGGAGCAGGCTGCGCAGTTGGGGTTTGAGTTCACTCATCACCTCGGCACAGGCGCGCAGCGTGATGGTGAAAGGGGCGTCATCCGTCAGTGACTGTTGCAGTGTGAGCCACTGGGTGCCTGACAGGCTGGCCCGGTCAGCCTCACCACTCAGGCGCAAGCCACCTTCGGGCACCAGGGTGTAGCGGGCCTCGGGCTGGAGCTGGGCCAAGGTCATGGTCTGGGTGTCCAGTGCGGGCAGCAGGCCGATCTCGCGCAAAAGCAACAATTCAAAAGTGCGCAGCGCGGTTTGCAGTACCTCGCCATGCTCGGAAGCCAAGACTTGGACGACGCGACCATAAACGTCAAACAATGCCGGATGGGGATCATCACGCGCCAGCAACAACAGCAACAACTCATTGAGGTAAGTGCCCGACAGCAGAGCCTCACCGCTCGGCATGACGTGGCCGCCCTGCCATTCCGCACTCTTGAGTGTGCGAATCTCGGCGTCACCACCAAAGGCCACATGCAGCGGCTGTAGCGGCAGCAAAATGGGGCGAAAACTGGAGTGAGGCCGCTTGGCCCCTTTGGCCACCAAGGCAATGCGGCCGTAGTGACGCGTGAAAACTTCCAGGATCAGGCTGGACTCGCTCCAGTCGTAGCGATGCAGCACATAAGCAGGCTCATCGCTGATCCTCTTAACAGCCACTTAGCCGCAGCGCAGGGCCGCCCCAAGCAAGGCACGGCCCCTCCGGGGGGCAGCGCAGTACACGCAGTGACAAGCGTGGGGGCAACATTTCATTCGTAGCCAAAGCTGCGCACCCGCGCTTCATCATCGGCCCAGCCCGAGCGCACCTTGACCCACATCTCGATAAAGACTTTGGCATCCATAAGTTTTTCAAGTTCCACACGGGTTTCGGTGCCGATGCGCTTGATGCGCTCGCCCTTGTCACCGATGACCATGGCTTTATGGCTGTCACGCTCCACGATGATGGTGGCGGCAATTTTGACCAAGCGTTTTTGTTTGCCGCGACCGGGCTCTTCTTCGAACTTGTCGATCACCACGGTGGAGGTGTAGGGCAGCTCGTCACCGGTCAAGCGAAACAGTTTTTCACGCACCGTCTCGCTGGCGAGAAACTTCTCGTTCTTGTCCGTCAGCTCGTCAGCGGCGTACCACCAGTCTTGCTGGGGCAGGTATTTTTCGCAAATCACCAAGAGGCGCTCCACATCTTTGGCGTTCTTGGCCGACATGGGCACAAACTCGGCAAAGGCGTGACGCTGCTGCATCTCTTGCAACCAAGGCGCAATGTCGGCACGGCGATTCACCTGATCCAACTTGTTGGCCAACAGCAGTGTGGGGATGTCTTTGTTCAAAAGCGAGAGCACCTTGGCATCGGCCTGGTTGAACATACCCGCCTCCACCACAAAGACCACCAAGTCCACATCCGCCACTGCGCCGAGCACGGTTTTGTTGAGCGAGCGGTTCAGCGCAGTGTTGTGCCGGGTCTGAAAGCCCGGTGTGTCCACAAAGACAAACTGCGCTTCGCCCACCGTGTGCATACCAGTGATGCGGTGGCGCGTGGTTTGCGCCTTACGCGAGGTGATGCTGATCTTCTGACCGACCAAGGCATTCATCAGCGTGGATTTGCCCACGTTGGGCTTGCCCACGATGGCAATCAAGCCGCAACGCCGGTTGGGGTGCTCTGCATTCACCGGGCTAGGCGTACTCTGCACCTCGGGCGTATTCACGGGGGGATCGGTTTCATTCATAGGGAGCCTGTGGCTTTGAGCGTCTGTAGCATGGCCGTGGCGGCGGACTGTTCACCCGCGCGGCGCGAATTGCCGATACCGCGCTCGGTTAAATTGAGTTCAATGATTTCGCATTCCACATCAAACGTTTGCTTGTGCGCCTGGCCGGTTGTGCCGACCACGCGGTACAGGGGGAGTTTCATCTTGCGCCCTTGCAACCATTCTTGCAATTCGGTCTTGGCGTCTTTGCCTATGGCGTCCATTTGCGGGTTGATTTCCACCGCTTGAAACAGGCGTTGCACCAGCGCTTGGGCCACTGTGTAACCCGCGTCCAGATAGACCGCACCAATCACGGCTTCCAGCGCGTCGGCCAGGATAGAGGGGCGCTTGTGGCCACCGGAGCGCACTTCACCCTCGCCCAGGCGAATCACATCGGGCAGACCAAGTTCAACCGATAAATTGTGCAAGGTGTCCTGCTTGACCAGGTTGGCGCGGATGCGGGAGAGGTCGCCTTCGGGCAAGTCGCTCAATTGCGCGAACAGAAAATCAGCGACGACCAGGTTCAAAACCCCATCGCCCAGGAACTCCAGGCGCTCATTGTGGTCGGCAGAAAAGCTGCGGTGCGTGATGGCACGGCCGAGCAGAGCAGGGTTGGAAAATTGATGCTGCAAGCGGACTTGCAGCGCGGTCAGACCATCAGACACTCGCTCATTCACTCTATCAGTCACCTTACTTAGAACGTCCAGCGTATTTCAGAGTCAGCCAGGCCGGCCCTGTCAGATGGATTTCACGCTGGTAGGAAAAATTGACCACGACTTTGTCGCCTTCTTTGCTAACATCCAGATCCTTGCCGCTGATGGACTTGATGTCATCAATCTGTGCGGCCTTGTCAAAGATGCTGCGCACTTCGGCCACCGTGTTGCCGTCTTTGGCCTTGTTCACGGCCTTGTTCACGGCCTGGTATTCGATCAGCGTGGGCACCACCTGGGCCAGCACCACACCGGTAACGGCCAATACGCCGCCGACAAAAAGCAGGCCCAGAAAGGAAATGCCACGTTGGCTTGATTTGAATTGACGTTTCATCGTTTTCTCCTTATTAACCACACGGGGTCAATTGAACGGTCCGATCCGTTTCAGGCTGCCAAAATTCATCCAGACAAAAAAGGCTTTGCCCACAATGTTTTGGTCTGGCACAAAGCCCCAAAAGCGCGAATCCAACGAATTATCGCGGTTATCGCCCATCATGAAGTAGTGGCCCTCCGGCACTTTGCACACCACGCCTTCGACGCTGTAGCGACAGTTCTGACGATTTGGAAATTCATCAGCACCAGGCACGAAGGCGGGACGCTCGTCGTCATTCAGAATGCGGTGCTTGGTCTCACCAAAGGTCTCTTCCAACTGCTTGAAGTAACGCATGGCGGTTTCGTCAAAAAACTCCGGTACTACATTTGTACTGACGACTTGGCCGTTGAGGGTCAAGCGCTTGTTCAGGTAGGCCACCTCATCGCCCGGCACACCCACCACGCGTTTGATGTAGTCCAGGCTGGGTTTGGGCGGGTAGCGAAACACCATGACGTCGCCACGCTCAGGCTTATTGCCTTCGGTGAGCTTGAGGTTGATCACTGGCAGACGCACACCGTAGGTGTATTTGTTGACCAGTATCAGGTCGCCCACCAGCAGTGTGGGGATCATGGAGCCCGAGGGGATTTTGAAGGGCTCAAACAAAAACGAGCGCATCACAAACACCACCACGATCACCGGGAACAGGCCCGCCGTCCAGTCCAACCACCAGGGCTGCATGAGCAGACGCTGCTTGGCCTCGGTGACATTGACATCCACTTGGCTGATGCCTTGTTGGCTCAACTCACTGCGGCGCTGCGACGCCTGGGCCTCTAGCTGTGTTGCCGCCAATTGGCGTTGCGGCAAAAAGTAAAACCGCTCGGCCAGCCAGTACACGCCCGTGATGACTGTGGCCATGAACAAGACCAAGGCGAAGTTGCCATCCACAGCACCAAAGTACCAGGCACCGATATAAGCCGCAAACGCAGCCAGAACAAAAGAGGTGATCAGTTGCATCAATCTTCCACCCGCAAAATGGCCAAAAATGCCTCTTGGGGCACTTCGACCGAGCCAATTTGTTTCATGCGTTTCTTGCCTGCTTTTTGTTTTTCAAGGAGTTTGCGTTTGCGGCTGATGTCGCCGCCGTAGCATTTTGCCAGCACGTTCTTGCGCAGCGCCTTGATGCTTTCACGCGCAATGATGTTGGCACCAATCGCGGCCTGAATCGCCACGTCATACATCTGACGGCTGATGATCTCGCGCATCTTGCTCACCACCGCCCGACCACGGTACAGCGACTGGCTGCGGTGCACGATGATGGACAGGGCATCGACTTTCTCGCCATTGAGCAAGATGTCCACCTTGACGACGTCAGAGGCCCGGTACTCTTTGAACACATAGTCCATGGAGGCATATCCCCGGCTAACTGACTTGAGCTTGTCAAAGAAGTCCAACACGATCTCGCCCAGCGGCATCTCATAGGTCAGCATCACCTGTCTGCCGTGGTAGGCCATGTTCAGCTGGACACCCCGCTTTTGGTTGGCCAGCGTCATGACGGCGCCCACGTACTCTTGCGGCATGTACAGGTGCACCGTGACGATGGGCTCACGGATCTCGGCGGTTTTGCCTTGGTCAGGCATCTTGGCGGGGTTCTCCACCATGATGACCTCGCCATCGGCCTTGACAACCTGGTACACCACACTGGGGGCGGTGGTGATGAGGTCTTGATCAAATTCGCGCTCCAGCCGTTCCTGCACGATTTCCATGTGCAGCAAACCGAGAAAGCCGCAGCGAAAACCGAATCCAAGCGCCTGGCTGACTTCGGGCTCGTAGTGCAAAGAGGCATCGTTAAGTTTGAGTTTTTCCAGCGCGTCGCGCAGCGATTCGTACTCACTGGCCTCGGTCGGGTACAGGCCCGCAAACACCTGGGGCTGGATTTCCTTGAAGCCGGGCAAGGCCTCGGTGGCTGGGCCTGCGTTGTTCGGCAGCTTTTTTTCCAGCGTGATGGTGTCGCCCACCTTGGCGGCTTGCAGCTCACGAATGCCGGCAATGATGTAGCCCACCTCGCCCGCCTTGAGCGAGTCGCGCGGCTGGTTGGCGGGTGTGAACACGCCCATGTTGTCGGCGTTGTAGACCGCGTTAGATTCCATCATC
This sequence comes from Hylemonella sp., assembly GCA_031427355.1. Taxonomy (GTDB): domain Bacteria; phylum Pseudomonadota; class Gammaproteobacteria; order Burkholderiales; family Burkholderiaceae_C; genus CANCDA01. The sequence goes on along the minus strand of JANPNG010000288.1, from coordinate 3,180 downwards.
TTGATACGCTCACCCTTGAGCAAGATCCCGTCAACCACGCGCACCAGCATCACCACGCCGACATAGGTGTCAAACCAGCTGTCGATGATCATGGCCCGCAATGGCGCAGTCGGATTGCCTTTGGGCGGCGGAACCTTGGCGACGATGGCTTCCAGAATCTCGTCAATGCCCATGCCGGTCTTGGCCGAACACGGAATCGCGTGCGTCGCGTCAATGCCGATCACGTCTTCAATTTCAGTTTTGGCGTTGTCTGGGTCGGCATTGGGCAGATCCATCTTGTTGAGCACAGGCAGCACTTCCACGCCCAACTCCAGTGCCGTGTAGCAGTTGGCCACGGTCTGCGCTTCAACGCCTTGTGAGGCATCGACAACCAGCAACGCACCTTCGCACGCAGACAGCGAACGTGACACCTCGTAGGAGAAGTCCACATGACCCGGCGTGTCGATCAAGTTGAGGTTGTAGACCTGCCCATCAAGCGCCTTGTAGTGCAGCGCAGCGGTCTGTGCCTTGATGGTTATCCCACGCTCTTTCTCGATATCCATCGAGTCCAAAACCTGGGCTTGCATCTCGCGCGCTTCGAGTCCGCCGCAACGTTGAATCTAACGATCTGCGAGCGTGGATTTGCCATGGTCAATGTGCGCAATGATGGAGAAATTTCTGATGTGATTCATCAACGAACAGCTTCAAGTGGTTGAATTAAAACGGTGCAGCCAAGAAAAAAGGGCACGTCTGGTTAAGACGCGCCCTGAACCAACAATCTTTGGCAACTGCGATAGCTGGGACTTCATTGTAGGCAAAAAGCCCAAGTCGTGCAGCCCTGGAAACGTCAAAGAGGGAGCGTTGCAGCATCGCAACATAAAACTTATTCACAACTTATTAACAATTTTATTGAGAATGATCTGGACAACTTGTGGGTGAGCTGTGTACTGCCTGTGCACCCCGCCATCTCATCCCGCATTGTGATTCGATGGCTTTTTAATATGCCAGTAATCTGGAGAGAACGGCCTCCATTCTAACCAAATTCACACATTCATTCGAAATAAGTTAGTGAATGCACACACCATTTATGGTGGGGATTTGGCTGAAATATCGAGAAATATATTTTTCGCAGGCCTCAAAATCTGCATCCTCAACCCAAACCCCAGCAAAGCAAAGGGGTTTTAGACGCAAGGCAGCCGCCTAAGGCGCAGGGCGAATCACGGCGTATTGCGTCCATTCTCCCCGGCGGAACAAGAGATTGACGGCCTTGCTCTTGTCCAATTTGCCTAGCACGGCATCAAACTCTTTGACCCCCAGCAACTCCGTATTGGCAATCGCCAAAATGACATCGCCCTCTTTCAAACCCGCGCGTGCCGCAGCGTCCACCGCCGCATCCACCTTCACGCCGCCTTTGATTTTGAGTTGTTTTTTCACCGCCTCGGGTACTTCGCTCACGCTCAGGCCAAGTGCCTGCCCCGCACTGGCCACACGGGGTTTGGCGTCACGCTCTTTAGTGGCTACTTTTTCCTCTTCAAATTCACCCACGGTGATGCTCAGCTCTTTGGTCACGCCGCGCCGAAACACCGTTAAGGTGCTGCGCGTGCCTGGCTTGGTGCGTCCGACCAGGCGCGGCAAATCAGCAGATTTTTCAATCGTTTTTCCGTCAAATTTAACGATGATGTCGCCCGCTTCCACGCCTGCCTTTTCGGCAACCGAACCGCTCTCGACCGCTCTGACCATGGCGCCCTGTGGCTTGCCCAGTCCAATCGATTCAGCCACCTCCTTGGAGACCTGCTCAATCTGCACCCCAATGCGGCCCCGCGTCACGCGCCCCGTGGCGCGCAATTGCTCACTCACGCGCACCGCTTCGTCCATCGGAATGGCGAAGGAGATGCCCATGAAGCCACCCGAGCGCGAATAGATCTGGCTGTTGATGCCCACCACTTCACCACGCATATTGATGAGCGGGCCACCCGAGTTGCCGGGATTGATGGCGACATCGGTCTGGATCAGGGGCAAGTAGTCACCCGTGTCGCGCTGCTTGGCGCTGACGATGCCCGCCGTGACGGTGTTCTCCAGGCCGAAGGGCGAGCCAATCGCCATGACCCATTCGCCCACCTTGAGCCGATTCACATCACCCACCTTGACTGCGGGCAAACCCGTCGCCTCAATTTTGACGACGGCCACATCGGTGCGCTTGTCAGCCCCCACAATGCGGGCCTTGAACTCGCGCTTGTCGGGTAGGGTCACGAGCACCTCTTGCGCACCTTCCACCACATGCGCATTGGTCATGATGAAACCGTCAGCCGACAAGATGAAACCTGAGCCAACGCCACGCGGCTGGGCTTCTTCTTCCTGCGGCTGGGGGCTAGGACGGTTAGGGCGTGGGCCCTGACGCGGCGCATTGGGAATGGGGATGCCAAAGCGACGAAAGAACTCCAACATATCTTCGTCCGTACCGCTCTCGGTGCCAGAGCGCGCCGCCGCTTTTTCCAAGGTGCGAATGTTCACCACCGAGGGGCCAACCTGCTCAACCAACTCTGTGAAATCAGGCAGCCCGCGTGCTGATTGCGCCCATGTCGGCCCCGTGGTCACCCATACTGCCGTCGAGATCAGCAGTGCGGCACCCAACCACGTCGTGAAGCACTTGGTTTTTAAATCGATTTTGAACATCATCAAACTTTCTAGGAAATAACAATCAGTTTTACAGCCACTCAAATAAAGGCTTATTTTCGGTGCTCAAGCGCCAGTGCAAACGCCTGAAGTGTCTGCGCCGGCACCTCGCCCACCACGGTCAACCACCAGCCTCCTGCCTTATCAGGAACGCGCCGACTCAGTGTATGTGTAGCCCCCATCACCCTCAAGCCTTCTGGCCCATGGTGCCCCGGAACAAAACCCTCAATGAACAAAGACACCGTGGCCAGTCCATCAGAGAAAATCCATTGAACCGCAAAGCCCCCAGCGCCCTGCCCGGCTTGAACCGGACGACGATAACAACTCATGGATTTAAATCCGGGCACAGGGGTTTTAAGCGCCCATCCTTCGGCCTGCGCCGAGGTCTTGATCATCTCGGGACGCTCCACCCGGTAATCGTCGGTTTTGGCCATCATTTGCGTGAGCTTGCTCATGCTGACCGGCGCATCCAACTGCAACTCCGAGAAGGCGACTTGTTCCAGCACACGCTTTTGCGCGTCGAGTGTT
>JANPNG010000287.1:0-4601 GCA_031427355.1 Hylemonella sp. | reverse complement strand
GAACTGGGGCAGGGTTTCGCCGTTGACGCGCTTGGCTTCCTCGGCAAACCACTCCACAAAGCTGGCCCCGTAAGCCACTTCGCCCTTGGCCTCGGCAAAGGGCTTGCCCTGCTCGGCGGTCAGGATGCGGCCCAAGTCTTCCTGATTCGCCATCAGCAGGTCAAACCACTTGCGCAGGATGATGCTGCGCTCCTTGCCTGTCTTGCTTCGCCAGGCAGGCCAAGCGGCGTTGGCGGCGGCGATGGCCGCCTGCGCGTCTGCTGCGCCCAGATTGGCTACATCGGCCAGCTTGACGCCGTTGGACGGGTCTTGCACATCAAAGCGACTGGTGCTGGAGCCCCCTGCGGTAGGGCCTTTGACCCACTGCCCGTTGATGAGCGAATCGGTCTTGAGCAGGCTGGGGTCGTTAAGCAGAGCGAGGGGGGATGTCTTCATGTCCATGGCGGGCTCCAATCATGAGTAAAAGTGCAAAGGTGCGATGTTAATCCTTGCCGGGCTGCTGGGCCCAGCGCGTCAGTGCCTGATTCAATGTGGCGGCGTTGAAGGGTTTGGAGAGATAGTCGTTCATGCCCGCTTGCAGACACTTCTCAAGGTCACTGGAGGCTGCATTGGCCGTCATGGCGATGATGGGCAGGTGGTAGCCCAGGGCTCTGATCTGTTTGGTGGCGTCGTAACCGTCCAGCACAGGCATGCGGCAGTCCATTAAAACAGCGTCAAAACCGCCTTGCAGTACGGCATTGACAGCCTCTTGGCCGTTCTCCACCAGCGTAACCTGGGGGTAGCCAATTTGCTGGAGCAGTGCCTGCGCGACGACCTGGTTGATGGGGTTGTCTTCAGCCACCAGAATTTTGACGGTGTGCGTCAGTGCCTGTGGTCGTTGGGCTCTGAGATCTGGCGTGGGTGACGTTGCAGGCTGAGCGAGCGCCAGGGGTGATGCCTCGACAAACGTCAACTCGCAGCTAATGACACTGCCCTGGCCCGGCGTGCTGCTCAGCTTCACCTCGCCGCCCAGGTGGCCGCATAACTGTTTGACGATGGCCAGGCCTAGACCGCTGCCGCCGAATTCGCGTGTGGTGGAGCTGTCGGCTTGCGTAAAACGCGTGAACAGCTTTTGCTGGATGTCGGGTGCAATGCCGATCCCGGTGTCATGCACCGAAAAGCGCAGGGTGACGGTGCGCCCTGATTCGGAGTCGCTGGCGGTGATGCGTTCGACGCTCAGGCCAAACTCACCTTGGCGCGTGAACTTGAGCGCGTTGGACAGCAAGTTGTTCAGGATTTGCCGCAAACGACCGGGATCGCCGAACAATTGGCTGGGCACATTCGGCGCTTGTTGGGTGCTGAACGTGAGGCCCTTGTCGCGGGCCTGCAGCCGGTACAGATTGCTCAGCTCTCCCAATAACTCGTCAAGGTTGAAGGAGACGTGTTCGATGTCGATCTGGCCAGCTTCAATCTTGCCGATGTCGAGCAAATCGTTGATCAGGCTGAGCAGGGATTTCGCGCTGGAATCCGCCAGCTCGGCATATTGGCGCTGCTGGGGTGTCAAACGCTCGGTCAGCAGCAACTCCACCATACCCAGCATGCCGTTGAGTGGCGTGCGCATCTCGTGGCTCATGGTGGAGAGGAACTCACTCTTGGCTTGACTGGCGGCTTCGGCGGCTTCGGTGGCGCGTTTCTGTTTCAGTTCGCTTTCGCGTAAAGCCTCTTCGACGTCCTTGCGGTCGGTGATGTCCACCCAGAAGCCAAGAGAACGCGTGGGTTCGCCCTGTTCAAAAAACAGGCGTCCCACGGTGGCGATCCAGCGCACAGCGCCATTGCATTGCACGATGCGTTGCTCGACATAAATGCGCCCATCGCCCGCTGGGTCGCAAGCGCGTTTGAAGGCAGCGATGCCCACCGCGACGTCCTCGGGGTGCATGTGGGACATGATCTGTGTGTGCCCAACCACCAAATCTCTGGGGTAGCCCAGCATTTGTTTGAGCCGAGCAGAGACGTGAAAGCTGCCACTGCGCAGATTGCGGTCGTACATGCCAAAGCGCGCGGCGTCGGCGGCCAGGCGCATGCGCTCTTCGCTGGCATTCAAGGCCTCTTCGGAGCGGGCACGCTCCAGCCTTGGGAAAATTCGGGCGGCCAGTTCACTCAACAAGGCGATGTCTTCCGCAGGCCAGACATAGGGCTCATTGTGGCTGGCGCTCAGCACAAATTTCAGTCGCCCTTCCACCACATAAGGGGCGTTCAACAGGCCGCGCACCCCGCGCGCTTTGAGTCGCTCCAACTCTGCGGGGGTGCGTGGATCCAGCAACGCATCGACGCTCACCAGTGTTTTGCCCTCCTCCAAGTCGCGCCGCTCCGCCTCGGTCCGAAATTCTGAGAGCGGATAGTTACCCCGCATGATGAATGTGTTTGCTATGAGTTCGTCGTGGATCACGATGGCCTGACCCGCCGCCTGATCGATTTCCACCAACAAGCAGCGATTGAGCTGTAGGTGCTGGGTGATGCGCTCACTCGCCAGGTGCACGATGTCAGAACTGCTGTGCAGCAGGGAAAACGATTTTTGCAAATCGGCCAGAAAAGCGAGGTTGCGTTCGCGGCGTTTAATTTCGGTGATGTCCCAGTTGGTGCCGATCAATCGCATGGGTTTGCCTGACGCGTCCCGGATCAAGCGAGCGTGGGTTTGCAGAGTGTGAATTTCGCTATCTGGCCAGATCACGCGGAATTCGGTGGGGTAATCCTTGTCACCTGCGATAGCGGCGCGCAGGGCCATCTCGGCGCTGGCCCGATCATCGGGATGCATGCGGCTAGACCAGATTTCGTTGGGATTGGAGAAATCTTCACGCCGGGTACCGTAAAGGCTGAACATGGTGTCGTCCCAAAGCGTGGACCGGCTTTCCAAGTCATAGTCCCAAATGCCAATTTGAGCGGCCTCGACGGCCATCTTCATGCGTTCTTCGCTCAGGCGCAGCGCAGCGTCGCGCAGGTGGCTATTGAGTTCATGCTCGGCAATACAGGCCAAATCTTCCAGAAGCGCCAACTGCGTAGGGGTCAATATGCGCGGCTTGCGGTCAATGACGCATAGCGTGCCGACCGCACTGCCCGTCGCATTTTTGAGGGGGCGTCCAGCGTAAAAGCGGATGAAAGGTTCGCCCGTCACGAGCGGGTTGTCGGAGAAGCGCGCATCGGCCTGCGCGTCAGGGACGATAAACACATCGCCATTCAGAATGGCGTGGCCGCAAAAGGAGATGTCGCGCGAGGTTTGCTTCGCGTCCAAGCCGCAGGCCGACTTGAACCACTGCCGGTTCTCATCGACCAGCGACACCAGCGCAATCGGCATCTCGAGCATCGCTGCAGCCAAACGCGTAATGCGGTCAAAACGCTCTTCTGGCGGCGTGTCGAGAACGCCCAAGCTGCGTAAGGCAACGAGGCGCTGAGCTTCATCTGGGGGAATGTGAGGCGCTTGCATGGTGCATGACTTGGCTGGGTCGGGTCTTGTCTCTGGCAATACTACGCCCGCACCGGGTGAAAATCTATAATCGCCGGTCAAATCCCCCATAAAAAACATGAATACGCCCACTATTACCGTTGCCGATATCCGCAAGACTTTTTTGGATTTCTTCGCCTCCAAAGGACACACCGTGGTGGCGTCCAGCCCTCTCGTGCCCGGCAATGACCCCACGCTGATGTTCACCAACTCGGGCATGGTGCAGTTCAAGGACGTTTTCCTCGGCAGCGACAAGCGCTCTTACGTGCGCGCTGCCTCCGTGCAGGCCTGTCTGCGCGCGGGGGGCAAGCACAACGACCTGGAAAACGTGGGCTACACCGCACGCCACCACACCTTCTTCGAGATGCTGGGCAACTGGAGCTTTGGCGACTATTTCAAGCGCGACTCGCTCAAGTGGGGCTGGGAGCTGTTGACGCAGGTGTACCAACTGCCCGCAGATCGCCTGCTGGTCACGGTGTATATCGACGACCAAGAAGCCTATGACATCTGGCACAACGAGATCGGCCTGCCCGCAGACCGCATCGTGCGCATTGGCGACAACAAGGGCAAAAAATACGCGTCGGATAACTTTTGGATGATGGCCGACACCGGCCCCTGCGGCCCCTGCTCTGAAATCTTTTACGACCACGGCGCGCACATCCCCGGCGGCCCCCCAGGCAGCCCCGGTGAAGACGGCGACCGTTTCATCGAAATCTGGAACCATGTGTTCATGCAGTTCGACATGCAGGCCGATGGTTCAATCGTCAAGCTGCCCGCGCCCTGCGTCGATACCGGCATGGGCCTGGAGCGCCTGGCCGCCATCCTGCAACACGTGCACAGCAATTACGAAATCGACATTTTTGACGCGCTCGTCAAGGCCGCTGCGCGCGAGACCGGTTGCACTGATCTTGATAACAAGAGCCTGCGCGTGATCGCCGACCACATCCGCGCCACCGCGTTTTTGGTGAGTGACGGCGTGATCCCCTCCAACGAAGGGCGCGGCTACGTGCAGCGCCGCATCATTCGTCGCGCGATTCGCCATGGCTACAAACTGGGCAAGAAGACGCCGTTCTTTCACAAACTGGTGGCTGATCTGGTGGCGCAAATGGGTGAGGCTTACCCCAGC
>JANPNG010000286.1:0-4581 GCA_031427355.1 Hylemonella sp. | reverse complement strand
CACATGGGCCAGGCCCGAGTGGCCGTCCACCTCGTCCATGGCCCCCACCCGCACCCACAGCATGTGCACGGCGGTCGGAGCGCGACGGTCGGGCTTGACAATGAGTGTCATGCCGTTGGGCAGGGTGAACTGCTCGGCCTGGGCACGGGGCGCTGCCGGGATTGGCGCTGGACTTGGTGTTGGAATTGGTGTTTGTGCTTGAGTCGCCGTGCCCGCCACGAGGCACAACAGGGTCAATACAAGCGGGGGGAGAAGTGGTGTGAGACGTTTCATAGAATGCTCTGATTCTAAGAACGTCCATTATGTTCAGCTTTTTTAAGAAAAAACCTCAATCCCCTGCCCCCGCTTCTGCGCCCCCAGCCAGCACACCTGCGCCAACAACGGCCCTGGTGCCTGACACGGCACCCGGGCCAGCGCCCGCTCCGGCGCCCGAGCGCCAATCCTGGATCGACAAGCTCAAGAGCGGCCTGCGCAAGACCGGCACCAGCATCACCACGGTCTTCACCGGCACCCGCATCGACGATCAGCTCTATGAAGACCTGGAATCCGCCCTGCTCATGGCCGACACCGGCGTGAAGGCCACGCAGTACTTGCTGGACGACCTCAAACGCCGCGTCAAAGACAGCAAAACCACCGAGCCCTCAGCCGTCAAAGCCCTGCTGGCGCAAGGCCTGACCGAGCTGCTCACCCCCCTGCAAAAACCACTGCACATTGGCGCGCACCGCCCGACCATCATCATGGTGGTGGGCGTTAACGGTGCGGGCAAGACCACCTCCATCGGTAAGCTCACGCACCACCTGTCCAACCACGGGGCCAGCGTGTTGCTGGCGGCGGCAGACACCTTTCGCGCGGCAGCGCGCGAGCAGCTCCTAGTCTGGGCCGACCGCAACACGGTCGAGATCATCAGCCAGGCCGGTGGCGACCCGGCCGCCGTCTGCTTTGACGCGGTGAGCGCGGGCAAGGCGCGCGGCAAAGACGTGGTGTTGGTGGACACGGCCGGCCGCCTGCCCACGCAGCTGCATTTGATGGAAGAGTTGCGCAAGATCAAACGCGTGGTGCAAAAAGCGGATCACACTGGCCCGCATGAAGTGCTGCTCGTCATCGACGGCAACACCGGCCAAAACGCCTTGGCCCAGGTGCGCGCCTTTGACGATGCGCTGGGCCTGACTGGCCTGATCGTCACCAAGCTCGACGGCACGGCCAAAGGCGGTGTGCTGGCCGCCATTGCACGTGAACGCCCGGTGCCGGTGTACTTCATCGGCGTGGGTGAAAAGCTGGAAGAACTGGAGACCTTTAATGCAAGGGAATTCGCACAGGCCTTGCTGGACTAAGCCCACGTTCTGGCTTGGCTTGCTGGCTGGATTTTTGTTCATGCCAGTCGCCTTTTCGCAGACGCAGCCCATCACGCCCTTCTCCAAGTCCAGCGCAGACGCGCCACCCGCGCCCTGGAAGGTCTACCCCTTCCCCGGCTCCGAAAAGCCCTTGAGCCGCTTTGACATCAGCACGCTAGACGACGAGCGCGTTCTGCGCGTGGTGGCCGACAAATCCTACGCCACGCTGCAACATGAACTGCCCCGTTTGGCCTTGAGTCAGGGCAGCAAACTGAGCTGGCGCTGGCGGCTGGATCAACCCCTGCGTGACGCTGATTTGCGGCATAAAAAAGGCGACGACTCCCCACTCAAAGTCTGCGCACTATTTGACATGCCATTGAAAAATATCGGATTTTTTGAGCGCAACTTCCTGTTAGCCGCGCGCTCCATGAGCAAGCAAAATATCCCCGCCGCCACCCTGTGCTACGTGTGGGATCACAAGCTTGCTGTCAACACCGAGCTGCCCAACGCCTTCACCCGCCGGGTGCGCTACGTGGTGCTGACTTCAGGCGACAGCCAACTCAAAACATGGCTCCCGCAAGAGCGCGATCTGGTGAGCGATTTCCGCCGCGCCTTCGGCGAAGAAACCGACACCATCCCACCCCTCATCGGCCTGGCCATTGGGGCGGATGCTGACAACACAGGGGGCAGCAGTTTGGGGTATGTGGGAGATGTCACTTTGACACTGACACCGGAGTGAGACATCCCTGGCTTCAAGCTTCGATTTCAAGCTTGCGGCACAAGCGGCTTAGGCTTGTCCTCAAATAAAGCCGAACGAGTCTGTCTCACTTATTTTTGCTTGTCAATGCGGGTATCCAGAGGGCGATTTCACTGCGAACCATGCCCCTTGTCGTCCTACACTACACGCAAGGTGCGGCTTAAATTTTTGGACCCCAGGGTCGCATCGTTGAATGGGGACGGTCCACTACCAAAGGAAATCAAAGTCATGAAACAGATTGCATCCACGGTTGCCGCATTGCTGCTGGCTATTCCACTCATCGCCAGTGCCCAATGGCGTCCACCCACTGAGGCCCAGCGCTGCCCGTCCAAATGGGGCGCGGGTGATGAGCGCGGCTCAGGCAACCACATGAAGAACCCAGAGACTGTGCTGCGCGGCGCGCGTCTGATCAAGACCGGTGAGGTGATTGAGCTGGGCCACGTGCTCGGCCCAAACATGCCATTTTTTGGCCCCCGCATCATGAACCTGCTGACCAAGCGCACGTTCATGAATGCCGGCGCGAACAACCGTGGAAGTAACGAGGAGATGGTCACCGGTGAGATCGGTCAGATCGGCACCCAGTTCGACGGTTTTGCCCATCAGACACACGGCAACTCGCTCTACAACTGCTTCAAGCTCGACGAGATCAGCACGCGCTCAGGCTTCACCAAACTCGGCGTTGAAAAGGTCGGGATGATGTTTGCGCGCGGCGTGCTGCTGGACGTGGCGGCCTACAAGGGCGTGGACATGCTGGGTGACACCTACGAGATCACGGTGGCTGACCTGGAAGGCACGATGGCCAAGCAGAACTCCACCATCAATGCGGGTGACGCCATCATCATCAACACCGGCTGGGGTCGTCTGTACGGCAAAGACAACGCGCGTTTTGTAAAAACCACCCCCGGTGTTGGCACGGCTGCCGCGTTGTGGCTGGTACAAAAAGACCCGTTGCTGGTTGGCTCTGACAACTGGCCGGTAGAAGTCTCCCCCAACCCCGACAAAGATTTGAGTTTGCCCGTGCATCAGATTTTCTTGGTGATGAACGGTGTCCACATTCTTGAAAACCTCAAGCTCGACGAACTCACGGCCAAGAAAGTCTATGAGTTTGCATTCACCATGCAGCCCCTCAAGCTACAGGGCGCATCGGGCTCGACGGTTGCCCCTGCGGCGATTCGCTAACTGCCTGCCAAAGAATCTCCCTGGTCATTTCGGCGTGGGAGATTCTTTGCGTTTCATCACACGTTCGAAGTTGGTTTTCGTAAGCCGCATTGTTCAACATTGCAATCTGGCTGGGACTTCCTATACTGAAATCGGCGGACATTTTTGATCCGTCCCACCAGTCCCACCCAAGGGAAGGGGTTTTTGCCATGAAAACAATATCGAGCTATCTCACCAGCCTTGTGATCCCATTTTTTATGCTTTCGGGCATTGCCGGGAACTACGCCGTCGCCCAGGAAAAGGCAAAGATGCCAGTCCCCAAAGCTGAAATTAAAGTCCTGCTGGACAATGAAAAAGTGCGTGTGACAGAAAATCGATGGGTGCCTGGTGCAGAGACTGAAAGCATTGCGCGCTCCAATCGCGTCGTGCGCGCCCTCAAAGGCGGGACGGTACAGCGCATTCACCCTGATGGCAAAAAGGAAACCGTGGCTTGGAAAACTGGCGAAGTGCGGTTCAACGAAAAAGCCGATCCGTACATCGTCAAAAATATTGGTAAGACCGAGGTTGTCCTCTACATTGTCAATTTGAAATAAGCGTTTGATGGCGAAAGGGAGCAGGCTCCCAACCCATCAGCGCACAACCAATGGCTGCAACTCACCCGCAGGCAAGATTTCCCCGATGTCGGCTGCAGCCGCAAACCCGTGCCGATGGAACACGGCCAGCACCTCGTCCACACACTCAGGCGCGCACGACACCAGCAGGCCACCGCTGGTTTGCGGGTCGGTTAAAAGAGCTTGGTCGGTTGATGAGAAATTGTCTGGCAAGGCCACTTCAGCCCCATAGCCCGCCCAGTTTCGCCCTGATGCGCCCGTCACCATGCCAAGTGCCGCCATCTCGCGCACACCGTCCAGCAACGGCACGCGTGCCCAGTCAATTTGCACGGTGCACTTCGCACCGCGCGCCAGCTCCAGCGCGTGACCCGCCAGGCCAAAGCCGGTGATGTCGGTCAACGCATGCACGCCGTCCAGCGCGGCCAGCTCGGGGCCGGGCGTGTTGAGCTTAGTGGTCACAGCAATCATTTGCGCATAACCATCCGCACTAAGCTTTTCTTTTTTCAGCGCGGCCGACATGATGCCCACACCAATGGGTTTGCCCAGAATGAGCCGGTCGCCCACGCGTGCATCCGCGTTGCGTTTGACGCGCTTGGGGTGCACCAGGCCCAGGGCCACGAGACCGTAAATCGGCTCGACTGAATCAATGGTGTGGCCACCCGCAATCGGGATGCCTGCGGCGCGGCACACCGCTTCGCCACCGGCCAGAATTTTGCCAATGGTC
>JANPNG010000285.1:0-2083 GCA_031427355.1 Hylemonella sp. | reverse complement strand
CACCGTGGCGATCGAGCAGCGGCTGTCGCGCGGCGGCCGCAAGAGCACGGTGGCCACCACCACCGAGGTGTGGCACTTCCTGCGGCTGCTGTACGTGAAGCTCGGTTTGCAGCACTGCGTGAAAGACGGTGCCGAGGTGCGTCCGCAAAGCGCCGAGAGCATCGCCGCGCAACTCTTGCGTGACCACATGGGCCAGCACGTCGGCCTGCTGGCGCCGCTGGTGATCGCGCGCAAGGGCCTGTACACCGACCTCGCCAAATGGGCCAAAGCACGCGGCCACACGCACCTGCGCGTCGACGGTGAATTCATTGCCGTGACACCCTGGCCGCGGCTGGACCGCTTCAAGGAACACACGCTGGAATTGCCTGTGGGCGACATCGTCGTCAGCGCTGAGAACGAGGCCGAGCTGCGCGCCTTGCTGAAAAAAACGCTCGACCTCGGCAAAGGCGTGATGCATTTGCTCAGCCCGCTGGACGGCTTGCAAGGTGCGATGGCCGCTGGCGGTTTGACCGCCCACATCGGCAAAGTGAAAGTGTTTTCCACCAAGCGCGCTTGCCCCAGTTGCGGTACCAGCTACCCCGAGCTCGACCCGCGCATGTTCAGCTACAACAGCAAGCACGGTTGGTGCACCACCTGCGTGGGCACTGGCCTGGCGCTGACCCGCGAGCAGCGCAAAGCCTTCGACGATTCGGTGCGCGACGATGACCAGCGCGGCAAAGAACAAAGCTTTCCGTCGGAAGAAATTGACGTCGAAGATTTGATCGACGCGCCCTGCCCCGACTGCGCTGGCACGCGCCTGAACCCGACCTCGCGCGCCATCACCTTTGAGCAGCACGCCATCACCGCCGTGGCGCAATGGTCGGTGGCCGATTGCCGCGAATGGGTGCAGGCCTTGGCACTCAAAGGCCGCGACGCCGAGATTGCGCGCGACGTGGTGACCGAGATCACAAGCCGCCTGGAGTTTTTGGAAGAAGTGGGCCTGGGCTACCTCACGCTGGACCGCGCCGCGCCCACCCTGAGCGGCGGCGAAGCGCAGCGCATTCGCTTGGCGGCGCAGCTCGGCAGCAACCTGCAAGGCGTTTGCTACGTGCTGGACGAGCCCACCATCGGCTTGCACCCGCGCGACAACCAAATCTTGTTGAAAGCCCTGCAAGGCCTCAGCGACAAAGGCAACACCTTGGTGGTGGTGGAGCACGACGAAGACACCATCCGCCGCGCCGACCACATCATCGACATCGGCCCCGGCGCAGGCAGACGCGGCGGCCATCTGGTGGCGCAGGGCAGCGTTGCAGACATCGCAAAAAATCCAGATTCACAGACGGGACGCCTACTGGCTCACCCGTTGATCCACCCTCTGCAAGCCAGACGCGCCGTTCTCTCCTCCCCCTGGCAGGGGGAGGGCAGGGTGGGGGCAGACCTCGCGAACACAAAAGAATCTCCCAACACCAACCCCACCAACATCACAATAAAAAGCGCCACCCTGCACAACCTGCAAAACATCACCGTCCAAATCCCGTTGAAGCGCCTCGTCGCCGTCACCGGCGTCAGCGGCTCAGGCAAGTCCACCCTCGCGCGCGACGTGCTGTTGGCGAACCTGAAATTCATCAACATCAAGGGCGGCGTGCCCGGCTTCCAGGGCTGCGCCAACATCGAGGGCTGGGGCTACATCGACCGCGTGTTGGAAGTTGATCAAACCCCCATCGGCAAGACACCGCGCTCCTGCCCTGCCACCTACATCGGCTTTTGGGACACCATCCGCAAACTCTTCGCCGACACACTCGAAGCCCGCGCCCGTGGCTATGCCCCCGCCCGCTTCAGCTTCAACACCGGCGACGGCCGCTGCCCGGCCTGCGAGGGCCAAGGCATGCGCACCATCGCCATGAGCTTTTTGCCCGACGTGAAAGTGCTGTGCGATGTGTGCCACGGCCAACGCTTCAGCCCTGAAACCCTGGCCGTCAGTTGGCGCGGCAAAAGTATCGGCGACGTGCTGAAAATGGAGATCGACGAAGCGGTCGATTTCTTCGCCCGCATGCCCAACATCAGTCACCCGCTCAAGCTCATGAAAGACGTGGGCCTGGGCTAC
>JANPNG010000284.1:0-7477 GCA_031427355.1 Hylemonella sp. | reverse complement strand
GGCATCGTTAAATATCCCTGATAGCGCGCGACTAATCCAACGCCGGGTACGTCTGCCCTTACAAGAAAATGCAGGCAGCCATCGCGGCCTGTTTCTTCTGCAACCAAACGCGGCATGAGCCAGCCGGGGCAGGAAAGACCGAAAAAATACAAGCGGCGCAGATGCATGGTCAGTTTCTCTTTTTCCTCGGAGAGCTCAAACATCAACCGCGCTGCGCCAAGCTTTTCTACAAGTTGGCCATCGATCAGTTGTAGACGCGAACTCATGGCTTTTGATGGAAAGTTACGCGACCACGTCTCTGCCTCGGGTTGCGCATCAAGTTCGAATTTGATTGCGCCTTCGCTTGCGGAGCGTGGCGTGCCGAGCAGGATTGCCAATAGTTTCGCCAGAAGTGATTTCGGCGCATGTACTTCAACGCGCCATGGGTGGCGTGCTGTTTATTGACGAAGCCTACTACCTGTACAAGCCCGAGAACGAGCGCGACTACGGGCAAGAAGCGATTGAAATTTTGCTGCAAGTGATGGAGAACCAGCGCGACGATCTGGTGGTGATCTTGGCGGGCTACAAAGACCGCATGGACACCTTCTTCAAGAGCAATCCGGGTATGAGTTCGCGCGTGGCGCACCATATTGACTTCCCGGACTATTCCGTGGATGAGCTGATGCAGATCTCGCAAAAAATGCTGGGTATTCAGAACTACCGCTTTGGCGAGGGTGCAGCGCAGGCGTTTGAAGATTACATGGCACTGCGCATTGCGCAGCCGCATTTTGCCAATGCCCGCAGCGTGCGCAATGCACTAGACCGCGTGCGGCTGCGCCAAGCCAGCCGCCTGTTTGCCAGCCCAGACCGGGAGTTGACGGTGGATGACTTGACCACCATCGAGGCGCAAGACATCCGCGCCAGCCGCGTTTTTCAAACCGCATGAGGAACCCCATGCAAAACGACACCCTACTGGCTTTGATCTTCGACGTGGACGGCACCCTAGCCGACACCGAGAGCGCGCACCGTGCCGCCTTCAACCAGGCCTTCGCTGAGATCGGCAAAGACTGGGTGTGGGACGAGCCGCTCTACACCCGTCTGCTGGAGATTTCCGGCGGCAAAGAACGCATCCTGCACTACTGGCGCGAGGTACAGCCGGATCTGCGCGACATCGGCGACGGCGTGCGCGACACGGTAGCCCGCATCCATGAGCTCAAGACCGCCGCCTATGAGCGCGCGGTGCAAGACGGTGCGGTGGCCCTGCGACCCGGTGTCCTGCGATTGATCGAATCGGCTCATCAAGAGGGATTGAGCCTCGCGATTGCTACCACCACCTCGCCCGTCAATATCGCGGCCCTGTTGCGCAAAGCCATTGGCCCGGACTGGGGTCATTACTTCATCGTCATTGAAGACGCCTCCACCGCGCCGCACAAGAAACCTCATCCGCAGGTGTACCTGCAAACCTTGAAGCGGCTGCAACTACCAGCCAGCGCGTGCCTGGCCTTGGAAGACTCGTCCAACGGTCTGCGCGCCGCCACGGCGGCGGGTCTGGCGACCATCGTCACGCCCAACAGCTTCACGGCGCACCATGACTTCAGCGGCGCGCTGCGGGTGCTGCCCGACCTGAGTGGGATCACGCTGGCGCAACTGCGCGACTGGCACGCCGAATCCACAGCCCGGGCGAAACCTGCCATTGCCGACTGAGAGACTCAAATGAGCACCACCCTGCGCATCGCACCGTCCATCTTGTCCGCCGACTTTTCCCGCCTAGGCGAGGAAGTGCGAGCCATTGAGGCCGCTGGCGCCGACCTGGTGCACTTTGACGTGATGGACAACCATTACGTGCCCAATCTCACGATTGGCCCGCTGGTCTGCGAGGCCATCCGCCCGCACGTGCGCATCCCGATTGACGTGCATTTGATGGTCG
The DNA here is from genome assembly GCA_031427355.1 of Hylemonella sp. Classification (GTDB taxonomy): domain Bacteria; phylum Pseudomonadota; class Gammaproteobacteria; order Burkholderiales; family Burkholderiaceae_C; genus CANCDA01. Next base: position 5,571 of record JANPNG010000284.1, on the reverse strand, counting down.
AACCGGTGGACGCCCTGATCCCCCTGTTTGCCAAAGCCGGTGCCAACATCATCACCTTCCACCCCGAAGCCAGCCGCCATGTGGACCGCACGCTGCAACTGATTCGGGACCACGGCTGCAAGGCAGGCATCGTGCTCAATCCGGCCACTCCTCTGGCCTGTTTAGACCATGTGATGGACCGGCTGGACATCGTGCTCCTGATGAGTGTGAACCCCGGTTTTGGTGGACAAAAATTCATTCCCGCCACGCTGGACAAGTTGCGCGCCACCCGTGCCCGCATCGCCGCGCATTGCGCCGCAGGCGGGCAGCCGATCTGGCTGGAGGTCGATGGCGGTGTGAAGACCGACAACATCGCCGCCATCGTGGCCGCCGGAGCCGACACCTGCGTGGCCGGCAGTGCGGTGTTTGGCGCGCCCGACGCCGACGGCGGTTACCGCACGGTGATGGCTGCCTTGCGCCAGGCAGCCCGCCCCACTAAATCACCAACTTGAGAGCCCGTCATGCCTCTGTCCAATCGTTTCACCCTCACCCAGTATTTGATTGAAGAACGTCGGCGCTTTCCCAGTGCCAGTGGCGATTTCAACGCCCTGATTTTGGACGTGGCCCTGGCTTGCAAAGCCATTGCCCGCGCCGTCGCCTTTGGTGAACTGGGCGGCATGATGGGCAATCACAACGGCGGAGAGAACGGCCAGGGCGGCACCAGTATCAATGTGCAGGGCGAGACGCAAAAAAAACTCGACGTCATCAGCAACCAGTACTTCACCCGCATGAACGAATGGGGTGGTCATCTGGCGGGCATGGCCTCGGAAGAAATGGACGATGCCTATCAAATCCCCAAGCCCTACCCGCGCGGCAAATACCTGCTGGTGTTCGACCCGCTGGACGGCTCCAGCAACATCGACGTGAACGTGTCGGTGGGCAGCATCTTCTCCATCCTGCGCGCGCCGCATGACTTGATCGACAGTGGCCGCGACGTGGTGGAAACCGATTTCTTTCAATCCGGTGCCGAGCAGGCCGCCGCCGGCTACGCGCTATACGGCCCGACCACGATGCTGATCTTGTCGGTGGGTAACGGCGTGGTGGGTTTCACCCTAGACCCCAACCTGGGCGAGTTCATGCTCACTCACCCTAGGTTGCAAGTGCCGGTGGACACGCAAGAGTTCGCCATCAATGCCTCCAACAGCCGCTTTTGGGAGCCGCCCATCACCCGTTATGTGGACGAATGCATGGCGGGAAAAACGGGACCACGAGGCAAAGACTTCAACATGCGCTGGATTGCCAGCATGGTGGCCGAGGCGCACCGCATTCTGATGCGCGGCGGCGTCTTCATGTACCCGCGTGACAGCAAAGACCCGAGCAAGCCGGGCCGCTTGCGCCTCTTGTACGAGGCCAACCCGATTGGTTTTCTGATGGAGCAGGCCGGAGGCCGCGCCAGCACCGGGCGCCAGCCCATGATGGGCGTTCAGCCGACCTCGCTGCACCAACGTATCGGCCTGGTGTTCGGCTCTAAAAATGAAGTAGAGCGCATAGAGCGCTACCACAGCGAACCCATTCCGCGCGCGTCTGAAAACCCGCTGTTTGCCGAGCGAAGCCTGTTCCGGCTCTGAGCCCCATTTTTGATTCCAGGAGACTGTCATGTCTGAACGCCACCCCATCATCGCCATCACCGGCTCCAGCGGGGCGGGCACCACCTCAGTGACCCGCACCTTCGAGAACATCTTTCGCCGCGAGGGTGTCAACGCGGCCGTCATTGAAGGCGACAGCTTTCACCGCTACGACCGCAAAGACATGAAGGTCAGGGCGGCCGAGGCCGAGGCCGCTGGGAACCTGAATTTCAGCCACTTCGGCCCTGAGAACAATATGTTCCCCGAGCTCGAAACCCTGTTCCGCGATTACGCCAAAACCGGCACCGGCAAGCGCCGCAAATACCTGCACGACAAAGAGGAAGCCGCGCCCTACCAACAAGAGCCGGGCACCTTCACGCCCTGGGAAGACGTGCCTGCGGGCACCGAACTGCTGTTTTATGAAGGTCTGCACGGCGCTATCGTCACTCCCGAGATCAACATCGCCCAGCACCCGGACCTGCTGATTGGCGTGGTGCCGGTGATCAACCTGGAGTGGATTCAAAAACTCTGGCGCGACAAGTCCAAGCGCGGCTACAGCACCGAGGCCGTGACCGACACCATCCTGCGCCGCATGCCCGATTACGTGCACTACATCTGCCCGCAGTTCATGCACACGCACGTCAACTTTCAGCGCGTACCTATGGTGGACACTTCCAACCCCTTCATCTCGCGCGACATTCCCACCGCCGACGAGAGCATGGTGGTGATCCGCTTTGCCAAGCCCAAGGGCATTGATTTTCAATACCTGCTCAACATGATCGACGCCAGCTTCATGTCGCGCGCCAACACCATCGTGGTACCCGGCGGCAAGATGGAACTGGCCATGCAACTGATTTTTACCCCCTTTGTCTGGCGCATGATGGAGCGCCGCAAGCGTGCCCTGGACGCTAGCTGACCCGATGGAACACACCCACATGAACGCCCCTACGCCTGAACTCGCCCGCCAGATGGCCAACGCCATCCGAATGCTCGCCGTGGATGCGGTGGAGAAAGCCAAGTCCGGCCACCCCGGCGCGCCCATGGGCATGGCCGACATTGCCGAGGTGCTGTGGAACCGCCACCTTAAGCACAACCCGGCCAATCCCCAGTGGCCCGACCGCGACCGCTTTGTGCTCTCCAACGGGCATGGATCCATGCTGTTGTACGCGCTCTTGCACCTCACCGGCTATGACTTGCCGATGGATGAGTTAAAGAAGTTCCGCCAACTGCACAGCAAAACACCGGGTCACCCGGAAGTGGACGTGACGCCTGGCGTGGAAACCACCACCGGCCCCTTGGGCCAGGGTCTGGCCAATGCCGTGGGGATGGCGTTTTCTGAGAAACTGTTGGCCCGCGAATTCAACCGCGAAGAACACACCATCGTGGACCATTTCACATATGTGTTCATGGGCGATGGTTGTCTGATGGAGGGCATTAGCCACGAGGTTTGCTCGCTGGCGGGCACGCTGCGCTTGTCCAAGCTGGTGGCGCTCTATGACGACAACGGCATTTCGATTGACGGCCATGTGGAGGGCTGGTTCACCGATGACACCCCGCAACGCTTTGCCGCTTACGGCTGGAACGTGATCGCCAACGTGGATGGGCACGATGCAGCGGCAGTGGACGCCGCCCTGCACGCAGCGCGTGCCCAAGCCGCGCTGCCAGACGGCAAGCCCACTTTGATTTGTTGCAAGACCGTGATTGGCAAGGGCTCTCCTAACAAGGCTGGCACGCATGAAGTACACGGAGCCGCTCTAGGTGCGGCTGAAGTTGCCGCCACCCGAGAAAGCCTGGGTTGGACGCCCGGCCCGTTCGAGGTGCCCGAAGATGTGGCGCACGCCTGGAATGCCGTGGCGCGCGGGCAAGCGGCGCAAGCGCAGTGGCGTCAGCGCTTCGAGAGTTACCGCACGGACTATCCACTTGAGGCGGCTGAGTTTGAACGCCGAATGAAAGGCGAACTGATGGCCGACTACGCCACGCGCTTGCCTGCGCTTTTGCAAACTGTGGCTGACCGCCCTGATGCACTCGCAACACGCAAGGCCAGTCAGAACGCGCTCGACCTGCTCGCCCCCTTGTTCCCGGAATTTTTTGGCGGTTCGGCCGATCTGACGGGATCCAATTTCACCAATTTCAAGAATTGCACCTTCGCTGGCCGAGACACCTGGGGCAATCACCTGTCTTACGGTGTGCGCGAGTTCGGCATGGCCGCCATCATGAACGGCATGGCCCTGCACGGTGGTCACATTCCCTACGGCGGCACTTTCTTGACCTTTAGCGACTACAGCCGCAATGCCATTCGCATGGCCGCGTTGATGAAGCGACGCGTGATTCATGTGTTCACGCACGACTCCATTGGCCTGGGGGAGGACGGCCCGACCCACCAGTCGGTCGAGCATGTGCCGTCGCTGCGCATCATCCCCGGCCTGGATGTATGGCGCCCGGCCGATGGTCTGGAGACCGCCGTCGCTTGGGCCTGTGCCGTAGAGCGGCATGATGGCCCCAGTGTGTTGGCCCTGTCACGCCAAAACTTGCCACGCTTGACCCGTATTGAGCAGGTGCAAGACATCCGCCGTGGCGGCTACGTGCTGGCCGACATGGAGGGGGCTCAGGCGGTCATTTTGGCTACGGGTTCAGAAACCGAACTCGCGGTGCAGGCACAGGTCACGCTCGCGGGTCTGGGCATTGCCACCCGTGTCGTCTCCATGCCCTGCACCAATGTGTTTGACCGCCAGCCGCAGGCCTATCAGGATCAGGTGCTGCCCCTGACGCTGCCCGGCGTGGCCATCGAGGCTGCACACCCGGATTTTTGGCGCAAGTACGTCGGACGCACTGGCGCAGTGGTAGGTATGCCGACTTTCGGCGAATCGGCCCCAGCCAAAGATCTGTACGCCCACTTCGGCATCACCGCGCAGAGCGTTGTGCAAGCAGTGCGCACGCTGGTGCACCGCAACACTTTCGGGCAGGCGCAGCCTTTGTCCGAATCAACTGTCGCACTGATGGAGTGAGTATGAACACCGATTTTGATTTGATATTGTTTGACCTGGACGGCACGTTGATAGAGACCGCGCCTGAAATCTGCGATGCCGTGAACGACACGCTACGTCGTTTTGACCTGATCGAAGTCACGCAAACCCAGGTCAATGACTGGATTGGCCACGGCACGCGAGAGCTGCTGATTCAGGCCCTGGCCTTCAGCGGCCAGACCTCCGTGGCCGCCGTGCGCGCCAGCCCTACCCTGGCGCTGATTGCCGCCGAGTTTGACAAGCATTACCAGCGCCGCTGCGGCACGCGCAGCCATCTCTACCCGCATGTGCGGGAGGTGCTGACGCAATTGCGCCGAGATGGCGTTCGTCTGGCGGTGGTGACCAACAAGGAAGGGCGTTACACCCAGACCGTGCTCGATGCGCACCAACTCGCCCCGATGTTTGATGTGGTGATCAGTGGCGACACTTTCCCGACCAAAAAGCCGAATCCGGCAGGCATTTTGAGTTGCCTCGATCAGTTCGAAGTCGTTCGCCGCCGCGCCCTGTTTGTCGGCGATTCGTCGATTGATGTGGCCACGGCTCGTAATGCCGATGTGTCGGTGTGGGTCCTGCCCTATGGCTACAACATGGGCCAGCCGATCGAGGCCTGCAAGCCGGACCGGGTGATTCCCGATTTCCGCGCGCTACTGGCTACGGTGACCACTGCTTAAACACCGATTGAGTTGAGCTTGTCGAAGCCATAAGCTCAGAGCGAACGGGATTTGTAATTTATTTCCAAAAATTTCATGACGATCAAAATTGGTATCAACGGCTTCGGCCGCATCGGGCGCAATGTGCTGCGTTCGGCCCTGCAAAATTTCAGCGACATCGAAGTCGTCGCCATCAACGACCTGTTGGAGCCCGACTACCTGGCTTACATGCTGCAATACGACTCGGTGCATGGCCGCTTCAAGGGTGAAGTTTCGGTTGACGGCAACACCCTG
>JANPNG010000283.1:0-8503 GCA_031427355.1 Hylemonella sp. | reverse complement strand
GGCAATCCGGCCATTGCCCGCTTCACGCCAGGCAGCCGCAGCTTCAACCCGGCCAGCTTGGCCCTGGGCGGCTTGTGGAGGGTCGCACCCGAGTGGCAGCTCACCAGCAACCTGGCCTGGAGTGAGCGTGCGCCCAAAGACGCCGAGCTGTTTGCCAACGGCGTGCACGTGGCCACCAACACCTTTGAGATCGGCAATGTGAACTTGGACAAAGAGCGCTCCACCAACCTGGATGTGGGCGCGGCCTGGAAGCGTGGCGCGCACAGCGCCAGCGTGCAGGCCTTTGTCAACCAGTTCAGCAACTACATCTCTCTGGAGCCCACTGACCTGAGTGCCGCTGTGCCCGTGTACAGCACCACCCAAGTGCAGGTCCGCTTCACCGGGCTAGAGGCCAATGGCAAGCTGCGGTTGATTGAAGGCGCGCAGACACTGGACTTGGCCCTGCGCTGGGACACCGTGCAGGCCGACAATCTCAGCACCGGCCAACCGCTGCCACGCATCGCACCCATGCGCACCGGTGCCACGCTGCTGTGGTCCAGCGGGCCGTGGGGTGCGCGCGTGGGCGTAGATCAACTGGCCGCGCAAAGCCGCGTGCCCGTGGGCCGACTCGCCACCGATGGCTACACCCTGTGGAACGCGGCGTTGACCTTCAAAGCCAAGTCAGGCCCCACCAACCTGCTTTGGTACGCGCGGCTGGACAACGCGGGCGACACGCTGGCCTACTCCAGCAGTTCCATCCTCACGCAGACCGTGCCCGGCAAAGTGCCGCTGCCGGGGCGGAGTTTGAAAGTCGGTTTGCAGGTGAGTTTTTGAGACAAGGCCGAAGTACATGAAAACACCGTGGTTGCTGGCGGGTGGAATCACCTTGGCGTTGCTGGTCATCGTCATCAGCGTCGCAGTCAGCGTCCCAGCGACCGCGCTGAATTTTGTGGCGTCGATCCGGTCGCATCGCGTTCAAGCATCCTTACCCTATGGCCCCTTGCCGCGTCAACGGTTGGACGTGTATGTGCCCCATGCGGCGGCTTCATCCAGCGGTTATCCCGTGGTTGTGTTTTTTTATGGCGGCGCGTGGAACCGGGGTGAGCGTGCGGACTACCGCTTTGTGGGCGAAGCCTTGGCGGCGAGCGGTGTGCTGACGCTGGTGGCTGATTACCGGCTCTACCCCGAGGTGCGTTACCCGGATTTCCTGTCGGACAGTGCATTGGCGTTGGCCTTTGGTTTACGTGAGGCGGCACATTTGGGCGGCGACCCTCGGCGTGTCTTTGTCATGGGACACAGTGCCGGGGCCTATAACGCCGCCATGTTGGCGCTAGACGCCACGCGTCTGGCCCCCACGGGGCATTCCCCGCGTGAGTTGGCGGGCTGGATCGGGCTGGCTGGCCCCTACGAATTTCTGCCGGTGACCAACCCGGATGCCCAGCCCGTGTTCCTCCACCCCAACTACCCCGAGGGCACACAGCCGACCAGCTATGTGTCAAAGGACGCGCCTCGCAGTTTCTTGGCCGCACCGGTTGAGGACAGCGTGGTGAACCCGCTGCGCAACACGCTGGGTCTTGCAGCGGTATTGCGCAGCGCTGGCGTGCCAGTTCAAGTGCAGTTGTATGCGCGTGTTGACCACATGAGCTTGATTGGGGCCATGGCTTGGCCGCTGCATGGCCTGGCACCCGTGTTGGATGATGTGGTGACCTTCATCAATACGGGGGCAAGGGATTGAGCTGAAGTTGCCAATCCTTGACTTGTATCAATTGGCGCTTTGAGATGCTGGCTACAGTGACTTCGTGACGCTCAATCGGGTGTCACGCCGCCACACCGCCCATGAGCATTCGCAACCTCGACTCCCTCTTAACCCCGGCTTCAGTCGCCGTGTTGGGTGCCTCAGCGCGCTCGGCCAGCGTGGGTGGCACGGTGTGGCGTAACCTGCATGGCAGTGGTTTCAAGGGCCCCGTCTATGCTGTCAACCCCAAGCACCACGAGCTAGATGGAGAAAAAGTCTATGCCAGCGTGCAGGCCTTGCCCACCGTGCCTGATCTGGCGCTGATCTGCACCCCACCGGCCACCGTGCCCGGCTTGATTGCCCAGCTAGGCGCGCTGGGCACGCGGGCCGCCGTGGTGCTCACCGCCGGGCTGGACGCCGCGCAAAAGCAGGCCATGCTGGACGCGGCCCGGCCTACGCTGCTGCGCCTTCTCGGCCCCAACTGCATCGGCCTGCTCGCGCCGCACCTGGGCTTGAACGCCAGCTTTGCCCACACGGGCGCGCTGCCCGGCGAGCTGGCGTTTGTGACGCAATCGGGCGCGCTCATGACCGCCATGTTGGACTGGGCGCAGTCGCGCGCCATTGGTTTCTCGCATTTCGTCTCGCTGGGCGAACACGCCGACGTAGATTTTGGCGACCTGCTGGACTACCTGGCCAGCGACCCTAAAACCCGCGCCATCCTGCTCTACATCGAGTCCATCGAATCACCGCGCAAGTTCATGTCGGCCGCGCGCGCGGCGGCGCGCAACAAGCCCGTCATCGTGGTCAAGGCCGGGCGCTCAGCGCAGGGGCAACTGGCGGCGGCGTCACACACTGGCGCGCTGGCGGGCTCTGATCTGGTGTACGACGCGGCCATCGCCCGGGCTGGCATGTTAAGGGTGGACACCTTGCAGCAACTGTTTCTCGCCGCTGAGACCCTGACGCGTTTTCGCACCAATCAGTCAGACCAATTGACCATCCTCACCAACGGCGGCGGGGCCGGGGTCATGGCCGCTGACGCTGCCGCGCACATGGGGATGAATTTGGCGGAGTTGGGCGAGACGCCGCGGCATCGACTCAACGCCTTGCTGCCTGCCAACTGGTCGCACGGCAACCCGGTGGACATCATCGGCGACGCGCCGGTGCAGCGCTATGTGCAGGCCCTGCAAACACTGCTGGATGATCCGGCGGCGGGGGCCGTGCTGTTCATCCACGCCCCTACCGCCATCGTGTCCAGTGCCGACATCGCTCGCGCCCTGTTGCCATTGGCGCAGACCACGCCGCCGCGCCTGCTGAGTTGCTGGCTGGGCGATGCCGCCGTGGCCGAGGCTCGGCAGATTTTTCAAAAAGCGGGCATTGCGAGTTTCGAGACGCCTGAGCAGGCCGTGCGCGCCTTCGCCATGGGGGTGACTTATCGCCGCAATCAGGCGCAACTGCTGCAAGCGCCAGCAGCGGTGCTGCCCGGCTCGCCGCCGGACAAGGCCGCTGTGCAGGCGCTGGTGCAGCAGGTGCTGGCCAGTGGCCGCGAACTGCTCACCGAGCACGAAGCCAAGGCGGTGCTGGCGGCCTACCGCATTCCCGTCGTGGCCACGCGCACCGTGGGCACGCAGCCGGATGAGGCGGCCAAGATGGCTGAGGCAATAGGCTTCCCCGTGGTATTGAAAATCTGGTCAGACGACATCACACACAAGTCCGACGTGGGAGGCGTCATGCTCCACCTGGGCAGCGCAGATGAGGTGCGGTTGGCCGCGCAAACCATGCTGGTGCGCGTGCGGGCCGCACGACCGCAAGCCCGGTTGCAGGGCTTCACCGTGCAGGCCATGGTGCAGCGCAGCCATGCGCAGGAGCTGATTGTGGGTGCCAGCATCGACCGCGTGTTCGGCCCGGTCATGCTGTTTGGTCAGGGCGGCACGGCGGTGGAAGTGCTGGCGGATCGCGCCATGGCCTTGCCGCCACTCAATGGCCCGCTGGCCCGCGCGCTGGTGGCGCGTACCCGCGTGTCCCGCCTGCTCCAGGGTTGGCGCGATTCGCCGCCCGCTGATCTGGCCGCACTAGACGCCGTGCTGATGGCGGTGTCGCAACTGCTGGCTGACATCCCGCAACTGGCCGAGTTGGACATCAATCCGCTCATCGTCAATTTTGAGGGGGCCATCGCGCTGGATGCGCGCATCCGTTTGAGTGTCGACGCACCGGCGGGCGAGCACAACTTTGCCATCCGCCCCTACCCAGCCGAGCTGATTGAGACCGTGCCATGGCAGGGTCGCAGCCTCACGCTGCGCCCGGTTCGGCCCGAAGACGAAGCGCAGCACATGGCCTTCCTCACACGGCTCGACCCCGACGACATCCGCATGCGCGTCTTCTACAGCCGACGCAACATTGAGCACAGCGAACTCGCGCGCCTGATGCAGATTGACTACGAGCGCGAAATGGCCTTCCTCGCCGTGGCCCACGATTCCAGTGACCCCTCCGGCCCGGAGCAAACCCTGGGCGTGGTGCGCGCCGTGGCCGACCCCGACAACGTCGATGCCGAGTTCGGCATCATCATCCGCACCGACCTCAAAGGCCAAGGCCTGGGCCAACTGATGATGGAAAAAATGATCCGCTACCTGCGCGCCCACGGCACGCAACGCCTGGTCGGCACCATCATTGCCGAGAACCGGCGAATGTTGGCGCTGGCGCAGCGTCTGGGGTTTGTGGAAACCAGGGTCAAAGAGGACGACGCACTGTGGGACGTGCATCTGAACTTGCAGGTACATGCGCGCTGAGTCGTCCTGTCAGTTCCCGTCATCGTTAGCCCGATAGGGCGCACATAGGGGTTGATGCCAGACCCGAGGCACGGGTTCAATCCGCCGTGGAATATTGCCTGGCAATCACCTCGCCATTGCGCAACACCATCAGCTCGCCCTCGGCCAAGGGTTGCCAGGCTTCGTCGGTCAGTGGCACGCTGGCAATCAAGGTGACGGCCTGTCCCGCCTGCGCCGTCGAGTCTTCGCCGGTGCGCCCAGGCGCGGGGCAATGCCGCTGTAGCATCCACAGGCCCGGCGGCTCGATCCGGCCACTGACGGGCTGAATTCGCCGGTGACCATGCACAAACAAGGCATCCCCATCGGCGTAGAGAAAGTTGGCCGGGCCGAGTGCGCGCAGCTCACGCGCGAACGTGACCATCAGCGCCAAGCGTGATTCCAGCGACGGTGGGCTCGCCGCCGCCCACAGCGGGCCAAGGCGCGCCAGCAAGGCGCAAAAAGCATGTTCGGAATCTGTCTGCCCAACGGGCCGGTAGGAGCCCAGAGACAAGGCCGCGTCGTTCGCTATGTTGGGCAGGTCGCCGTTGTGAGCGAACACATGCATACGGCCAGCGAGTTCACGCACGAAGGGTTGCGTGTTCGCCAGCGTCACCGCCCCGCGCGTGGCATGGCGGATGTAGGAGATCGCCAACGGTGTACTCGGCCCCTGCGTTTCGAGGTGATGAACGAGTGCGCTATCGCCAGCAGGGGTCGGCTCGCGGAACAGCGCAACGTCTAGGCCTTGGTAGTACGCCGCGCCCCAACCGTCGCGCGTGCTGGCCGCTGAGCCACCCCGAGAGGCCAGAACCTGGAGCGAGATGCTCAGCCGCGCAGGCTGCGAACTCGACATGGCCAGCAGTTCACACATGCGGGCCTTCGGGCGTGCGGTCGTGGCTGTGTTCCGGGTTCATGCATATTCCAAGTTGCGACAAAGACGCCGTTTCATCAATGCTTCATCGTCTCCATGCGTTTTTGCATCATCTCATGCTGTTCAGCGCTATGGCCGGACATGGCCTTCATGTCGTGCCCGTGGGCGTGCATAGCCATCATCTGCCCATGCTGTGCCTGCATCGACTGCATGTGCTCGGCCATCAAGGCATGGCGCTCGTCATCGGTCTTCGCTGCACTCATCTTCTTGTGCATGTCCTGATGCATGGCCTGCATGTCAGCGTGCTCCATACCATGCTGAGCGTGCGAAGAATGATCTGTGGCAGTGGCTTGAGCAAAGCTGCCGATCGAGGCACCGATCAGGGCAAGGGCCAGAGCGGAAATAAGAACTTTTTTCATAAACAACTCCAAAATTAAATTTAAAAACTTGAATCAAGAAACACGGCCGATGGCACAGCTAACAAGGGACTTGGCGTTGGCCAGCCCAGCACCCATCCCACTCAGTGAGCCCTTCTCGGGATACCCCATGGCGCGGAGCTTGTCGGCAACTTTCGGTCGGCTGGGCTCATCCCCCGTGAATTGCACCAACTGGTGCTCGCGATCAATCACCACGTCAGTGATCTCCTTCACCGCGGCCAACCCTTTCAGGATGGACTTTTCACACCCTCCGCACTTGAGGTTGTCGATCTCAATCTTCATGGTAGTCGCCATGTTCAGATCCCTTTCTAGCGAACACCGCTTGGAGGAATTCCTTGCGGTGTGGAGGAAGTATCTGCCTGCATCGCCTTTATGCGTATGATCGTAGTCATATGAAAAGCGTGGTTCTACCGCCGTCCTTGAAGACACTGCTTCCTGCGCAACTCCATGCGCTTTGTGTTGGGGCTTACTACAAGAAGAATGAACGGCTATTCCTCACAGGCAAGATGCCTGAGTCGATGTTTTATGTCGTCGCAGGCGAAGTGACCTTGGAGCGCACCGGGCTCCAAGGGGAGCCCGTGGTGCTTCAGCGCACGCGGCAGGGCTTTGTGAGTGAAGCCAGTCTGAAGGTATTGAAGTACCACTGTGATGCCTTGGTCATCACTGACACCAACGTCATCAAAGTTCCCATCAAGGCATTGGCCGCAGCGCTCGACCAAGACCCCGAATTTGCCAGCCGTTGGATCAGCATGTTGAACCTGGAGGTGAGGCGTCTTCGCCTGCACTGCGAACGCTTAAGCATGAAGTCCGTTAGAGATCGCGTGCTGCATCTCATCAACACCGAAGGGCAAGACGGGCACTACGCCATAGGTACGGGGCTCAAGACCTTGGCCGGTGAATTGGCCGTCACCCATGAGGCGCTTTACCGAACGCTCGCGGCTCTCGAAAAATCTAATGAAATTGAGCGCCAAGATGGCGTCTTGATGCTCGCAAAAAAAAATTAATTAGCACATTGGGTGTTTTGAGATGCGTGAATGGTAGCAAAGGGTTTGTGAGTTATGTGCAGGATTGTTGGGAAAAGGTTTACGCACGCCGAGGTTTGACTCAAGTTGACGTTGATCTTTTTGTGATGGTATAGGAGATGAGCTACGCGTTCACGTCGTTGGTGCAGTTGCTCAAAGACTTTGCGCAAGACGTAGAGCGACTTTCTGGAGAAATCAAATGAAGCGCATTGAAATTGATGTCATTGATCCCAACCTGGAGCAAGCAGCACTGTTGGCTTGGGCGGCGCGCGTGGATGCGGGTGAGGCACAGCGGCCCGCCACACCCCAGTTGCACTTTGCAAGCTACCGCCAGTTGCACGCCACGTTGACTGACAAGCGCATGGCACTGCTAGAGCATGTGGCCTTGAACGAGGGCTTGAGCATTCGTCAGTTGGCGGTTCAATTGGCGCGTGACTACCGCAATGTTTACGACGATGTGCAAAGACTGGTTCAGCTCGGGTTGATCGAAATCCCGGATGGGAAGCTGCATGTGCCTTATGACGAGATCGACATCCGCAAGACCTTGTGGGAAGCGGCTTAAAGCCCAAGCGTTTTACTTCCACGCAAATGCAGGCTGCTCAAAATGCGCCACGCGCGTTGCGTGGCCTGCGATGCAGACTTCTCGGAACTGGTAGAGCACGGCGGCGGTGGGGGCGGCGATCCAGTGCTCGCCGACTGGCATGCGCAGCACGGGCAGGTGGCTGTGGTCTTCTTGCACGAACTGGGGTGCGTCGGCGCGCATGAATTCTTCGATGGGGATGCGGTGGATGCTGGCCACCTCGTCCGGGTTGGCCTGGAGCTGGCGTGCCGCGCCGGCCCACACGACCACCGGGGTGATGATGAAGCCCGAGCGGGTGATGAAATCATCGAGCCGACCGAGCACGGCGCTGGCGTCCAGCTTCAAGCCCACCTCTTCATCCAACTCGCGCAGAGCCGCTTGCTCTGGCGTTTCACCCGGGTCAATGCGCCCACCTGGCAGTGCCCATTGGCCTGCGTGTTTGCGCAGGTGCAGCGAACGTCGCGTCAGCAGCAGTGCGGCTTGCGTATGCCAAGGGGTGTGCGTGGGTAGGCCCGGCAGATCGGCACCGTGGCCTTCGTCGATGATGACCACCGCTACGGCGGCAGCGTGGTGTTGATCTTGCGCGGCGGATTGCACGCTGAAAGTTTGCAGACTTTGCTGAATCAGCAACTTGAGTTGTTCATCGCGTTGCATGGTGCAGGCCTATGTTTGGGTGACCCTTCGACCCTTCGACGAGCTCAGGACAGGCCAAGCTCAGGGCGAACGGTCATTCGTGGCGCGCTCGGACATCACCAGCTATTGCGCAACTCCCGCAGCTTGGTGAACACGGTCTTGGCGTCGGGCTGCGCGGGCAGTTCGGGGAAGCGCTCACGGAGTTGGGCGATCAGGGCTGGGTTGCTCAGGCGCATGAAGGCGTTGAACTCTTTTTCTTGCGCCAGTGTGGTGACGATGGCGGTGGCCGGGTCGTGGCCTGTCACGCTAGGTAGCAGGGCTTGCGCAGCGGTGTTGCCGGGTTCGCGGTCTAGTGTGAACTTGAGGTTGTTTTCGATGTAGTCGTGGCCGGGGTAAACCAAGGTGTTGTCGGGCAGGCGGGCGAGCTGGTCGGCAAAGGTGGCGTACA
>JANPNG010000282.1:0-12910 GCA_031427355.1 Hylemonella sp. | reverse complement strand
CCAACGCGGCCAGCACGTCTTTGGGGTTGGTGAAGCTGCGGGTGGGCAGCTCTTCGCGCTGTAGCGCTTTTTCAAGGACGAAGCGGATGGACTGGTCATCATCTACGATCCAAATCGGCTTCATATGTGGGTATCCCTTTGGTCTTGCTGCCCATAACCTTTCAGGGCAACGGTATCAATATTTTGAAATCCGTGTGTCCGGGCACGCTGTCACACTCGATCAAACCATGGTGTTGCTGAACAAAGGTTTGCGCCAATGTCAGCCCCAGGCCAGAGCCACCCTCTCGCCCCGACACCAAGGGGTAAAAAATGCGGTCTTTGATCGAGTCTGGCACGCCAGGCCCGTTGTCCATGACATGCAATTCCAATGCCAATCGGTAACGCTGTTTGCCAAAGGTCACGCCCCGCGCCACACGGGTGGCAAAAGTCAGGCGGGCATCCCCGGCCGCACGTCGCTCAGCCAGCGCCTGACAGGCATTGTGGGCGATATTGAGCACCGTCTGAATCAGTTGCTCCCGGTCGCCCCTGAACTCCGGAATCGACGTGTCATAGTCCCGCACCACGCGCAAACCTTTCGGGAACTCGGCCAAGATCAGCGAACGCACCCGCTCACACACCTCATGGATGTTGACGTCTCCCACCACATGGGGCCTGCGATGCGGGGCCAGCAGGCGATCCACCAGGGTTTGCAGCCGGTCCGCCTCATGGATGATGACCTGGGTGTATTCCTTGAGTTCGCGCGAGTCGATCTCCATCTCCAGCAACTGGGCCGCACCCCGAATGCCACCCAAAGGGTTTTTGATTTCATGGGCCAGGTTGCGAATCAGCTCTTTGTTGGCTTGTGCCTGATCGAGCAGACGCTCTTCGCGCTCTTGGCGGGCCTGCTGCTCCAGTGGCAGCATTTCAACGATGAAGGTCTTGGGCTCGTCGGTTTGGGTAACGATCACATGCACCGGCAGCAGCTCGGGGGTTTGGCGCTTGAGCCAGGCGTCGTAACGCAGGGCGGCAAACTGATTGCCCTCGGCCCCCAGCAAGGCGTTTTGGAGGACATGGGGCTCTGCAAAACTGGCGCAAAAGTTCGTGCCTTCGATGTTGCGGCGCGAGGTGCCCAAGGCATCTTCCAGCGCGGCATTGGCAAACAGCACCGAGCCGTCGCTGTGAACAACGGCGATCAGTGTGGCCAGCAGGTCAAACGGCTGGAAACGGGGGGTGGGGAAAGTTGGCTTTTTCAAGCCTAGTATTTTGACGCCGCGTTGTTCGCGGGGGCCACGCGACCAATTTCACGCTGAATACCAGCAATATCGCTGTCATTGCGGCCGATATTGGCCTTGAGTTCGGCCACACGGTCCAGGTATTTTTGATGGTTGCGGGTCTCGGGGCCGAGCTTTTCAGGCTCGCCGTTGTTGTACTCCTTGAGCAAGTCTTCACGACGGAACTGAGACCGCTTCAACTCAGATTCCAAAATCTGCTTGGCATCAGAATCACGCGAGCGCTGCTCGGGCGCATCAATGCGTTGGCCCGACTGAGATGCAGCGGCCACACGCACGGGTGCAGCAACGGCTGGGCGCTGGGTTTGTACCACCGTCACATTGCCGCCTTCGAGCAACTTGCAGTTGTGTTTTTGACCCGCAGGCACGGTGTTGGTGTACTCATTACCGCAACGGTAAATACGGTCTTGGGCAAAACTGTTGGCTACTAAAAATGTAGCTGAGAGTGGGATCAATAAAGCGTGTTTCATACTGTCTTTCGCACCGCAGTGAACGCGGGGCCGGTCGAGAAGTATCTCTCAACCCAGAAATAAATCAACCCTTCTTGGCACGCCAAAACAAAAAGGACGGCAAAAGCCGTCCTTTTTGTGCGACAGCTTGTAACGAGTCACAAGCCTTGGCGAGTCCCTTACAGGGAGTAGTACATGTCGTATTCGACCGGGTGCACGGCCTGACGGAAGCGGGTGACTTCCTGCATCTTGAGCTCAATGTAAGCGTCAAGCATGCTGTCGGTGAACACGCCACCTTTGGTCAGGAAGGCACGGTCTTTATCAAGATACTCCAACGCCTGATCCAGGCTGTGGCAGACGGTTGGCACCAACGCGTCTTCTTCGGGCGGCAGATGGTACAGATCTTTAGTGGCGGCTTCGCCGGGGTGGATCTTGTTCTCTACGCCGTCCAGACCGGCCATCAGCAGAGCCGAGAAGCACAGGTAGGGGTTGGCCAGTGGATCGGGGAAACGTGCCTCGATGCGGCGACCTTTGGGGTTGGCCACAAACGGGATACGGATCGAGGCCGAGCGGTTGCGTGACGAGTAAGCCAGCTTCACAGGGGCCTCAAAACCGGGAACCAAACGCTTGTAGCTGTTGGTGCCAGGGTTGGTGATGGCGTTCAAAGCGCGGGCATGCTTGATGATGCCGCCGATGTAGTACAGCGCGTAGTCGGACAGACCGGCATAGCCGTCACCAGCAAACAGGTTCTTGCCGTCTTTCCAGACCGACTGGTGCACGTGCATACCGGAGCCGTTGTCGCCCACCAAAGGTTTGGGCATGAAGGTGGCGGTTTTGCCGTAGGCATTGGCCACGTTGTGCACCACGTACTTGAGCAAAATGGTCCAGTCCGCGCGCTGCACCAGCGTGCTGAAACGGGTGCCGAGTTCGTTCTGGCCTGGGCCAGCAACTTCGTGGTGGTGCACTTCGACCGGAACGCCCAAGCCTTCAAGAATCAAAGACATCTCGGAGCGCATGTCTTGCATGCTGTCCACTGGGGGGACGGGGAAGTAGCCGCCTTTGACGGTGGGGCGGTGACCGCGGTTGCCACCTTCGAGCTTGGCGTTGGTGTTCCAAGGGGCTTCGTACTCATCGATCTCGAAGGACGCGCCGCTCATCTCGTTTTTCCAGCGCACGCCGTCAAACACGAAGAACTCGGGCTCAGGACCGAAGTAAGCGGTGTCGCCCAGGCCGGAGGCCTTGAGGTAGGCTTCAGCACGCTTGGCGACAGAACGCGGATCGCGGTCATAGGCCTTGCCGTCACTGGGCTCCACCACGTCGCAGCTCATGAACAGCGTGGTCTCTTCATAGAAGGGGTCGATGTTGGCGGTGTTCGGGTCGGGCATGAGTTGCATGTCTGACGCTTCAATGCCCTTCCAGCCCGCGATGGACGAACCGTCGAAGGCGTGGCCGGCGGTGAATTTGTCTTCATCAAAGTGGGACACAGGCACGGTGACGTGCTGCTCTTTGCCACGGGTATCGGTGAAACGGAAGTCAACAAACTTGACCTCGTTTTCCTTGACCATTTTCATCACGTCTGCGACGGTCTTTGCCATCAAAATCTCCTGGTTGGATGGTTGCTAAAAAGTCTCTGACATCTGAATGCAGTTTTTATGCCAAGTCGGCCGCTTAAGCCGATTTGCCAAACCACATATTTTGCCTTGAGTTTGGGCGATTTTTTCAAGCGATTGATGTTTCAAACCGGGATTCTTGAAAAAGACGGGCACCAGCCAAGTGCGCTCGATTAAGCCCTCAATGCACCAAATAAGTGCATTCTCATTTTCGCACCATTTTCGGGCCCAATTTGGCATCAAAACCTTTGAGCCCCATCAACAGTTCGGCATAGGCGGGCGCGACGGCTTCGGGCGCGCCTTTCACGCCCAACTCGATATGCCGCCCATGGACAGGGTGATCCACGCTGGGCAGGCTAAAGACTTTGATACCGGGATGGTCTTGCTCCAGCGACTCCATGAGGGGTGTCAAAGTGGCCTCCATCGCGCCAAACACCACCACCGACTGCTCCACCCAAGCCTCGCGGTTGAAGTGCTCGGCATAGTGCGTGTCCAACACCCACGCCATCATCGGCCAGGCCATCACCGGAAACCCTGGCACGAAGTGAATGGTGCCCCCACGCTCATCCACACAACTGAACCCCGCGATCTTGTTGTACGGGTTGGGGATGATCGTCGCCCCCACCGGGAACACGCCCATATTGAGACGGTGAATGTTGTCAGGCCGATCAGGGTCATACAACGTGCTCTGCTCCTTGGCCGTGTCTTGCATGCGTTCGCGGATCAAGGCCTCGGCCTGCGGGTGCAAGGCCATCTCACGTCCCAGCGCACGGCCCGCACATTGCCGGGTGTGGTCATCCGGCGTGGCGCCAATGCCGCCGGTGGAAAACACCACGTCCCCCGAGGCGAAAGCGCGCGCCAGCGTTTTCGTGATGCGCTCGGGCGAATCGCCCACGTACTCGGCCCAAGCCAGCGACAGGCCGCGTTCATGCAGCAGTTCAATGAACTTGGGCAGGTGCTTGTCGGCCCGTTTGCCGGAGAGAATTTCATCGCCGACGATGATGAGGCCGAAATCAGGCTTGGGCGAGGCGCTTGTTTTGGCCATGGGAGTCATCCTTATCCTTGTCTCGTAAATCCGTTAATGCCGCCAGGCAGAAGTGCGCAAACCACAGCGCCGAAAAAGCAAACACCAGGGTGTAGATCCAGATCGCCAGCGGCACCATCAAAGGGGCCATCACCACCGCCATGGCCCCGACCGCAAATACCAAGCCGGGCGCGGCCCCCAGGTAACCGGTGATCACGCCGATGACCAGCAACCAGCCCCGGTAACGACGGATCAGTGCCATGCGCTCCTCGTGGCTGGCGTGCTCGGCCAACACGTCATAAACCATGACGCGGTAGGTGAGCCAGCCCCAAACCAAGGGCGGCAAAATCAAAAACAGAGGAGGAATCAGCCACAGCGGCACAGACACCGCCAGCGCCAGTGCAGCCATCAGCGACGCCCCCAATCCCAAGCCCACGCTACGCCAAAAGCTGCCGCCGTGCCTGCGCTCCAGTTGCGGAAAACGCCGCTCCGATACCAGCAAAACCATGGCAGGCGTCATCAGCCAAGACACACTCAGCAGCGCCAGCAAAATGACAATGGGCAAGCTCAGCAACAGCATGAGCAGCGGCCCAACCACATTGCGCAAATGATTGAAACCCATGCTTTCCAGCCAGTGCATCAAGCCCTCCAGCAAAGACCATTCGCTGAGCCACGTTTGCAGGCCCTGAATGGCGTTTTCCCAGAAAAAATACACGCCCACCGCATACAGGGCAACCGTGAGCAGCAAAGGCAACAAGGACAGGGCAATGACGCGTGGATGGACACAGTAAGCCAACGCGCGCCAGAAAGAGTCAAGCAAGAGATTCATGGGCATCGAGGATACGTCAAGCCCGCCCCAGCAGCCGCAACACACCCTGCCATTGTTGAGACCAGAAACCACGCCCATAGTCGCGCACATGGCCGTGTGCGTCCGGCTCCACCTGGTCGCGCACGCCGGTCGGGTCATAGCGCTGCTCAAAGTTGGCCGTGCCAAACAGCATGTCCCACCAGGGCAAAAGCACCCCAAAGTTATGCCCACCGAGCGTACCCTTGCCCCCGGCTTCATGGCCCAAACCGATGCTGTGGTGCAGCCGATGAAAGCGCGGGCTGATCCACAAGCGCTCGCCCACCGGGCCAAACCACAGGCGCACATTGGCATGTTGCAAGCTCTGACTCAACTGGGTCAAGGCCACGATGGCCACAAACTGGCCCGGCGCAATGCCGATGAGTTGCGCCGTCAGCACCAAAATCACACCCCGAATCACGTCGTCCAGCAGGTGGTTGCGGTTATCGCTCCACATCGTCATTTGGCGTTGTGCGTGGTGCAACGCGTGCAAACGCCACCACCATTCAAAGTGGTGCTGCCCCCGGTGCACCCAGTAATCCAACAGGTCAATCACCAGCAGGTAAATCAGCAGGCTCACCAGCGCTTGATCGGTCACCCCTGGCCACACATCGTCCAGGTGAAAAGTCCCCACACCGGCCACACGCAACACACCCAAAAAATCATCCATCAACGGCGTGAGCGTGAAAAATAAAACCAGACGAAACAGACCCAGCCGGTGGATCACGGTGTAGAGCATGTCGGTGCGCACCGTCAGGCGGTCGGTGATGGCCTCCACCGGGCGCCATCGCTGTAGCGGCCCGATCAACGCCACCAGCACCCCCACTTGCAACAGACCGATCAACAACCAGCCTGTGGCGTCGTAGGCGTTTTCCAGTCTATGGCCCAGGCCGATGGCAAAGGCCAGTGGCTGGATCAGGGTTTCAAACAGCCACTGCTGCACCAACTCAAAGGGGTCAACAAACCAGTCCATCTCAGTACCCCGGCTCTAAGGTGTTCGTGCCGCGATCCAGCCCTTGTAGGCCGGGTGCTCGCGCAGGGTCTGAAAGCAAAAGCCTTTGGCCTTGAGACCCACAATCAGCGGCTCCAGCACAGCAGGTGCCCAGGGGTCTTTGCGCGACCAGATGCCCAGGTGCGCCAGCAAGATGTCGCCGGTGCGGATGTCCTTAAGGGCTTTTTTCAACAAGGCTTGGTTGCTGAACTTTTCGCTTGACAACTCATCCCCCAAAAAACCTGCCGCCGCCCAGCCCACATGCTCAAACCCGCAGGCCTTGGCGACCACCAGCAGCTTGGGCGAGGTTTTACCGCCCGGGGCACGAAACAAGGGCAGCGGTTTGCGCCCCGTGTGGTCTTGCAAACGTTCGGCGGCGTAGGCGATGTTCTCGCAGTATTTTTTGGCGTCCCAGGTGAACTCGCGATCAGCCAGCGCGCCCGCCGTGGGCCGGATGCGGAACTTCGGCTCAAAACCGCGAACATCACCGCGCCAGTAGGCATGGTCATAGGTGTGAGAGGCGAACTCATGGCCCTCGGCAGCGCGTGCCTTCCACCACGGAGCCCAGTCCTTGCTCAGGCTGCCGTTGCCCACTTGCGTGCGCTCGTTGGCCGCAAAGAAGGTGACCTTGACCTGCTGGCGCTGGAGCACCTCGGCCACCAGCGGCGCAATGCCCATGTGGCCGGTGTCAAAGGTCAGGTAGAGCGGGTTTTCACACTGTTTTTCAGCTACAGGCCATGCAGCACCAGCATAAGCAGCTATCAAACAAATAGCTGCCAACTGTCGCTTCAAGTTTTTATTGGCGCGGCGCATGGTCCAAGGTCCAGACACCGTGCGGCGACTTGCCGACTTTGATCTGCCGCACCACTTTGCGGGTGGTGGTGTCGATCACGGTGAGCTTTTGCGCCCAGCGCGAGGCTACAAACAGGGTTTTCCCGTCGGCTGAGAGGTCGATGCAATCCGGCCCGCTGGGGGCGGGGTATTGATCCACCACCGTCATGCTCTGGTAGTCAATTTTGTTGATGGTGTCGGCCACACGGTTGCTCACGTAAACATGACGTTTGTCACCTGCGGCGCGAAAGGCGTGGGCTCCTTTGCCGGTCTTGATGAACTGCGCCAGCTTGGGCGCTGCACCCGTCACGTCATAGACCTCGACGCCCTCCCCACCGGTCAGGCCAATCAGCAAAAATCGGTCATCGGGCGTACCAAACACATCGGCCGGCATGCGGCCTGTCTTGCTGCGCCACTTCAGGGTCTGCGTCGCCAAGTCAATCGCCACCAGCTCATCACTGTCCTGCATGGTGGCGTAAATCGTGGTGCTGCGGCTGTCAATCCACAGATGGCTGGGCGTTTTGCCGGTGGCAATGCGCTTGACCAGGGTGGGCGTGTTGTTCTCCCAGCGGTAGATGTCCACATGGTTGAGACGGTTCGCCACGGTGACAAACCACTTCATGTCGGGCGAAAACCGCAACTGGTACGGGTCCAAAATGCCACGCACCGTGCGTTGCACCTCGGCGGTGCGGGGGTCGATAAAGGTCAGTGAATCGCTCAAGGCATTGGCGATGATGAGCGATTTTTCGTCCGGGGTGAGGTAGAGGTGATGCGGCTCTTTGCCGGTCGGAATGCGCTTGACCTCTTTCCAACTGACCGGGTCAACCACGCTGACGCTGGCATCCAGCGAGTTGAGTACAAAAATGGGCCGGGTTTGTGCCTGGGCCCCGGGCGTGGAGGCCAGCGCCCCGATCAGGGTCACCCAAGCAAGCAGCGTACGAAACAGAAAATTCACAACAAATCACCCAATGAAACAACCCTTGAGTGTAGCGGTGTGCGTGTCCTCAGGCGCTGATGCGGGCCAAATCTGCCGCACTCAGCCAACACCACTGCCCTGGTGCCAAATCCGCTGGCAAGGTCAGGTCGCCAATCTGCGAACGGTGCAGCGCCTCCACCCGGTTGCTCACCGCCGCAACCATGCGCTTGACCTGGTGGTACTTGCCCTCGGTCAGCGTCAGGCGCAGGTGATGCTCGCCCACCGCTTCGCACGCGGCAGCGCGTACCGGTGCGGGGTCGTCGTCCAGCACCACGCCTGAGAGCAGCTTTTGCACCTGCTTGTCGTCCAGCGGGTGCTTGACCGTCACCTCGTACACCTTGGGCACGTGGTGGCGTGGTGAACTCATGCGGTGGATGAACTTGCCGTCATCGGTGAGCAGCAGCAGGCCCGTGGTGTCCTGGTCCAGCCGACCGACCGCCTGCACGCCCTGCACCGCCGCTTTTTGGGGCCGCAGGCGCAATGGCGACGGCAGCAGGGTGTAGATGCTGGGGTAGGTGGACGGTTTTTGCGAACACTCCGTGCCCGCAGGCTTGTTGAGCATGAGGTAAGCCTTCTCGTGGTAGGGCCAGTCCACGCCTTGCACCCGAAAGCGCAAGCCATCTGCTACAAATTCAGTAGCTGCTTGCGCACATTCCACGGGGGCTTGAATCGAATTTCCCTCATAAACCTGAACATGCCCCTGCTGAATCAGACCCGCGCAGACCCGGCGCGTGCCGAAGCCCTGGGCGTAAAGAATGTCCTGGAGTTGCATGCCGCAATTAATCTTGACCAAGAACACCCTCATCGGCAATGGACTCGTGATTGCGGTGGTTTTTGAGTCGCCCCAGGGTTTTGTCCAGTGCGCTTCGGAGCTTGTCACTCGCACCCCGGAATGCCGCGTCCTGCGTTGGCGCGTGATGGCTGACCGCGACAGGCCCTTGGTGTGCCAAACGGGCCTCCATCGCGCAGCGCGTGTCACCGCCTGCTTTGCTGGCAGACTCGTTGCTCAGGTGCACCTCCACGCGCGTGAGGTCACCCTTGAAGTGGCTCAGCGTGTTGGCGAGTTCAGACTCCGCCCACCGAATCAGCGCTTCCTTGTTTTCGATACCGTTGCTGGCGTTCACTTGAATTTGCATGTTGATATTCTCCTTGAGGGTGAGGACGACGAAACTTGGGTAACGACAAAACACGTGCCCATTTTGAACCAAATCTGAAAGTAATCCCGACTCCTGCGCTAGACTGAAATGCACAACCAACGTTCGACTCAAAAAAAGTGACCCCCATGCACCTTAATCGTCGCCAATTCAAACAGGCCTGCGACAAAATCGACGCTCCCCTCCTCTACTTGGACGGGCCGGACTACGACTCGGGTCAAACCCATTGCGTTATACACAAGTTCCAATCGGCGATGATGTATGCTATGAATTTAATAGCAAAGAAAATGAATGAGCTGGGCTGCCACGGAATTTGAGAGTATTGATCTGGGAGACCCCAGGCGAAATCGGCGTGCGATCCGGTTGATCGAGCGCTTGAGCGCCAAGCCCACGGCCAGCATCCCCCAAGCCTGTGGCGACTGGGCCGACACCATGGGGGCCTACCGCTTCTTTGGCAATGAAGAGATCGAGTGGCCCGATATTTTGGCCCCGCACATTGAAAGCTCGGTGGCCCGCATGGCAGT
This sequence comes from Hylemonella sp., assembly GCA_031427355.1. Classification (GTDB taxonomy): domain Bacteria; phylum Pseudomonadota; class Gammaproteobacteria; order Burkholderiales; family Burkholderiaceae_C; genus CANCDA01. The sequence goes on along the minus strand of JANPNG010000282.1, from coordinate 3,239 downwards.
GCACGAAGTGATCTTGTGCATCCAGGACACCACCGAACTCGATTTCAACGGGCAAGAGGCCAGCGGCTTGGGGCCCCTGAGCTACGAGGCCCAGCGCGGCATGTATGCGCACCCCACGTGAGCCGCTGGGCGTGCTCGATGCGTGGATGTGGGCGCGCTGTGGGCGCGCGAGGTGAAGGATGCAGACGGCTTGCGCCCAGGTGTCAGCGAGAGCCTGCGCTGGATCGAAGGCTACGAGCGCCTGGCTGAGATGGCCGCGCAACTACCCGCCACGCGGCTGGTGTACCTGGCCGACCGCGAGGCCGACATCATGGCCTTGATGGTGCGTGCGCGTGACTTGGGAGAGCCCGTGGACTGGTTCCGACCGTGTCGGGCGACATGCAATGTGCGAATACCCGGGGCTATCTCGTCTCGAGCTTTGCATCCCAAAATCTCTGGTCCATCATTCAGCGCTAGGATTGCCAGCGAAACAGTCTCTCCGTAATAATCAGCTTGTCGATCTCCAAAATTCTCCGCTGTCCATTTAGATATTTCAAAAAAATCTAATTCAGCTTGCTGAGCTAGTCAAACACGCCAAGACCGGCTCATGCCCCAGCGATCGCTTTAGCCGCAATAGATTTCAGATGAGATCCCAGTAATTCCCTGGTGTCAAAAGTCGTAAATCGACCTGCCTCAATGTCAGCAATGCCGATCTTTACAGCGCTGCGAAGAGCCTCTAGTCGGTACGCATCCTCGGCCTCGCGCTTTTCGATCAGTCGCAGTCCGTCCCGGAGCACCTCGCTGGCATTTTGGTAACGACCGCTGCTAACGAGCAGTTCCACGACATTAGCTTGATGATCGGTCAACACAACATTACGGGTAGGCATTTGGATCTCCTTGCTAGCAATTGGCAGATTAAGCCAATCAATCCTCTTGCGATCAATAGCTTAGAGGGCGGTCCTCAGAGTAGTACAAGCCATTTGGATTTTGGTTGACATGGAATCATAAATGAGGCATATTCGAATCATGAGTACCAACTTCAAACGGCCCTTCGCGCAGTACGTCAAAAAAGCGCATAAGCCCTTGCAGTTGGCAATTTTTGATGAGGTGGAGGTCGTCTGTGAGACCCCTGAAATCGGAGAAGCCAAGGCAGGAGACTTGGCTGGAATTCGAGTGCATAAGTTCCGATTCAGTCGTCAAGAATATTTGCTTGCCTACAGGGCACCAAAGAAGGACACACCTCTGGAGTTTTTGATCATCGATTTCTACCAAGTGGGCGTTCATGAGAATTTTTACGCCGAGTTGAAACAGTACCTACGACAGGAAAAAGCCCAAGGAGCCGCAAAATGAACCACGCACTGACTGCACAAGACCTCTTCTCTGAAATGAGGCGCATGCCCACGACCGAGCGCGCTAAATTCTTCTCGCTCCTGAGCACCAACGCCTTTCGTGACGAGGATTTCAGCCACGAGCAGGTATTTGGTCATTTGGAGCGAGAGTCCCTGTCGGCTTGGGAGGCCGCCGAGTACTTGGAGGTGTCGCTGCCGACTTTGCGTCGCCATGTCCAGGCGGGCAAACTGCGACCCAGCCACACCGTCGGTCGCAACCAACTGTTCTCAGCAAGTGACCTGCGCGCTTACAAACGCACTCGCAAGTGAATCGAAATTTTGTCCTAGCCTGGCCCCTGTATACAGGCCAGGGGCCCACCACTAAACCCTCTTCGCTCCAGTCGAACTGGAAAGCCTCGCCGAGGTCGAACTTCAACGCCGCGAACGCCCGGGCGCCCTTGCCAGCGTCACTGCCCCAAGCCCGGATGAAGTCCGTGACGCGGGTATAGCCACCTCACTGACGGCACGTGCCATCCAACTTGGCATCGCAACGCGATGCGGCACGCATGACTGATAGCCAGTCGCCCTCCGAGTTTGGGGCGTGGCGTATGCTGGAAAAGGTCCTCCGGACAAATTGCGTCACTTGTACTAACATTAAGCCTAATGTACACCTGAGGGAAATTTGCTATGACTGCTATTACTACCACTCGTTCGGCCCGGCTCGGCCTGCGCGCGACACCTGAACAGGAAACCGTTCTGCGTCGCGCCGCCGAGGTCGCACACAAATCGTTAACTGATTTCATTCTTGATGCCGCTTACCAAGCGGCCGAGCACACCTTGCTCGACCAGCGATTGTTTATGGTTTCCGGCAGTCAGTACCAAGCGCTCATGGAAATGCTGGATCGACCGGAGTCTGATAACCCCGGTTTGGCCAATTTATTCTCCCGGCACCCGGTGTGGGCAGAAAAATGAGTCTATCGGCACCACAGTCGCTGGATGCGAATCATCGGCTGGAAAATTTTGACTGCGAAAAACCGGCCCTCACCGACTGGCTGCGGCGACACGCACGTCAAGCTCAAGGTAGCGGTTCGGCGAAAACGTTCGTCGTCTGCGATGGAAGCCGCGTTGCCGGGTACTTCAGCTTGACAGTTGGCCAGATCGACACGCTCGACGCTCCCGAGCGGATTCGTCGCGGCATGGGGCAGTACCCAATCCCGCTGGTCATTCTGGCCAGACTTGCTATTGATCTCGACTATCAAAGGCGGGGGCTGGGTTTCAGTCTGCTTCAGGCAGCTATCAGTCGCACGGTAGCCATTGCCGAACAAGCGGGTATTCGGGCTTTGCTAACGCATCCCATCGACGCTGAGGCTGATGCGTTTTATCGACGTTTCGGTTTCGAGCCAACGCCTGCGCACGAGCGGCAACTGATTCTGCTGCTCAAGGACGCGCGACGTTTTGTCAGAGCGTGATGATGCCGGGCGATTCTGAACATAGCGTCCCCGCAACGCCCGACGGTAATGCACTTGCATTGACGCGACAAGGCGATTGCATTACCATGAACACTCTACATATCTGTAATCGGAGCGCGCTATGGCTGCCACCCTTGAAGTTGAATCCACCCTGACCGACCGCTACCAGACCACGGTGCCGGAAACAGTTCGCCGAGCCTTGAGGCTGGGCAAGCGAGACAAGATTCATTACACGATCCGTCCTGGCGGCGAGGTCGTACTCTCCCGCGTGGAAATTGCCGAGGAAGACGATCCGGTGCTCGGGCAGTTCTTGGGCTTTCTGTCCCGCGACATTGCCAACCATCCGGAACGTCTGCAGTCCATCGATGCTGGCTTCGTGCAGCGCCTCCGGTCGCTGACCGGTGGCATCGAAGTCGATCTTGATGCCGTCCTGTCGGCAGACGATGAATGAGCGGGAGTCAAC
>JANPNG010000281.1:0-2278 GCA_031427355.1 Hylemonella sp. | reverse complement strand
AACGCGGCCTGCTCTTTGGCCGGTTGAAACAAGGGCGCGCGTGCCTCACATTGTGCGCGCAAGTGGGCTAAAAAGGCCGCATCATCACGGCAACGTGTCAGCAGATCGGCCAAGCCTTGCGCATCGCCCCAGGTGAAGTAGCCCGCGTAGTCTTCCCCCAGCATGCCCACATTGCCGTCCACTTTGGAAGCCAGCACCGCCGTGCCGCTGCACACGGCCTCCATCACCACATGCGCGCCACCTTCCATGCGGCTGCAATGTACCAACACGTCGGCACGCTGGATGTGCCAGCGCGTGGACTCATGGGCCACCCCGCCCAGCCACCGGTACCTGGGGTTGTCGGCCTCGGCCAGACGCGCCTGCACACCGAGCGGGGTTTCGAGCGCGACACCGATATGGTCAATATGAATGTCCGATCGCGTGGCCAAAAGTCGCGCGGCCTGAAACAAGGTTTGCGGGGACTTCACCTCGCGCAAATGGCCCACCATCATGGCCTTTAAAAATTTGGGATTTTTGGGCAACGTCTTGCGCGTGGTGGTGGACTGGAACATCACGCGGGTTTTTTTCCGGTACTGGGGCGGCAGCGCCTGCGGGCCTTTGTCTTGCAAGACCACCAGTTGCTGCGCCAGCGCCAGAGAACGCTGCGCTGTGGCGTCGTCAATGATATCGTGGTACAGATCTGTACCGGTGAGCACGACGGCCAGCCCATAACCGGGATGAGCGCTGGTCCAGGCCTCAATCGAATCGGCCGAGCGGCGCGCGTGCAGGGCCAGCAGGGCCACCGCGTCCGTGCTCTCACCCGGTGCGGGCCAATGCGAGAGGATACGGGTGCGGGCATGACCGCGCAACATTTGAGCCCAACGTCTGGCGGTCTGCCAGTTGCCGTTGTTGTCAGCGGCCAAGCCGGGGCTGACGATCAAAACCAGAGGCAACATCATGGCTCATTTCCTTGCGCCCAAAAAACCGCAAACCAGTCTTGCGCGTCTTGCCAGATGCGCGTGTGCTGGAAACCGGCCTGACGCAGCAGCGCATCGAAATCTGTCCCCTGGTATTTATAAGAATTTTCAGTGTGAATGCGCTCGCCCGTAGCAAAGGCCCGCTGCCCGCCGGGCCAGCGCACCGTCACGTCACGCACTGCTTTCAAGTGCATCTCGATACGTGACTCTTGGGTGTTAAAAAAAGCCTGATGCGCCCAGTCTTGCACGGCGAAATCACTGCCTATCAGGCGGTTGATGTAGAGCAGCAGGTTTTTGTTGAAGGCTGCGGTCACGCCCAGCGCGTCGTCGTAAGCGGGCTCCAAAATCGACGTGGGCTTGACCAGATCCACCCCGATCAACAAGCCGCCGCCCTGGCAAGCCGCGCGGGCTTGCGTCAAAAATTCCAATGCCTCGGTGGGCGTGAAGTTGCCAATGCTGGAGCCGGGGTAAAACAGAACGCGCGGGCCTTCGCCCACCTCAGGTGGCAGCGTCAGTTGGGTAGAAAAATCCAAGCCCACACCCAGCATCTCCAACGCCGGGTGCTGGCGCTGCAAGCGCTGCAAAGCACCACGCAAAAACTCCACCGAAATGTCCACGGCTACGTAACGGCGGGGTTGCAAAGCCTCAAACAGGCGCGCCGCCTTTTCGCAGTTGCCTGCGCCCAGGTCCACCAGCGTGGCATCCCTAGGCAGGGCTGCGGCTATCGCGTCTCGGTGCTCGGCCAACAAGGTCGCCTCGGTGCGCGTGGGGTAGTACTCTGGCAGTTCGGTGATGGCCTCAAACAGGCGCGATCCGAGAGCGTCGTACAGGTATTTGGGCGAGGTGGTGGCCACGGAAGCGAGCAGGCCCGCGATCAACTCTGCGCGCACTGCCGTATGGTCTTCTCGGTGCAGTTGGATAAACTGCGGTTGGCGGTGGGGGGCGTTTTGCATGTGGGGCAATATAGCAGTGGGGCGGGATCTGTTTGGTACTGGTTTCTTCACTGGCTTTTTCACTGAATTTTTGACTGGCTTCTGCTTCGCGGGATCAGGCCGGCGGCGCACTCAGCTCCGCGGCTGTCCCCCGTGGTGGCCTAAGGCCACCGACTCCGCCGTGATGCCGCTGCGCTGAGCGCGCCACCGCCCTGATCTTGCGAGCTGGGCGAGTGTGCCACCGCCGCCTACCCACCCTGCTCGCTGCCTCGGCGCTTGGGGTGAGTGGCGTAGCGAAATCAAGGAGGAGGCCGAAGGCCGGGGGACATTCGCGGAGCCACTTACCCCAAGTGCCCAGGCGTACAAAACCCCTCGATGCCGTGAATTTCA
>JANPNG010000280.1:0-4456 GCA_031427355.1 Hylemonella sp. | reverse complement strand
ATGCAATGGGCCAGTTCGGTGGCGTCGGTTTTGAGAAATTTGCGCCGCGCCGGGGTGCTGAAGAACAGCTCTTTGACCTCCACCGTGGTACCGGTGCTGCGCGCCACGGGCGACAGCTCACCCGTGCGGCCATCCAACAGCCAGGCATTAGATTGGTCGGCAGCCCTTGAAAGAATAGCGCAGTCAGCTATCGAATTAATAGCGGCCAGCGCCTCACCCCGAAACCCCATGGTGCCCACTGACTCCAGATCGCGCAGACTGCTGATCTTGCTGGTGGCGTGGCGCTTGAAGGCAATCGGCAGCTCATCACGCAAGATGCCCATGCCGTTGTCCTCCACCGCAATCAGGCGCACACCACCGGCCAGCAGACGCAGGGTGACTTGCGTGGCCCCGGCGTCCAGCGCGTTGTCCAGCAGCTCGCGCACCACCGAGGCCGGGCGCTCCACCACTTCACCGGCGGCAATCTGGCTGATCAGCTCGTCGGGCAGTTCAAGAATCGGGCGGCGGGGGGTGGGGGCGAGGAGGGCGTTCACCCGGCCATTTTAGGGGGCGCAAAGTACAAACGCACAAACGGCACCCGAAGGTGCCGTCTGCATGTCGCTGCCCGGGGGCAGTTAGGTTTTAAGCAGCTTTAGCGGCTTTTTTAGCAGCATCAACGGCCTGCTTTGACACGGCGGTGAAGTTGGTCTGAGCAGCTTCCACCGCTTTTTTGGCCGAAGCCTGAGCCGTGTCCACAGCCTTCTGGCCAGCAGTCAGTGCGTTCTTGAAAGCGGCAACAGCAACTTCGGTGCCAGCGGGGGCGTTCTTTTCCAGGTTTTCTACGGCTTCGTCAAAGGCTTTTTTGGCTTCGCCCAGCTTGGCTTCGACGTTTTTGGTGAAACCAGCGCCGCTGTCGGTGGTAATGGCTTGAATGTGCTGGAAGTAGGCGGCAGATTTCTCGGCCACAGGCTTCAAGAAGGCCGATTGCAGAGCCAGCAGGTCAGGTGCAGTTTTGACACCCATCATGGCCTGGAGGTGGCTGAATGACTCGTTCAAAGCGGCTTTGGAAGCGGCCATGTTCAGCTCAACCAGCTTCTCCACGCCGGCGTAAGCCTGGGTGGCAGCGCCTTCGAGGGCTTGCAAATTGTCTTTGTTTGATGCGATGAATTGTTCAGCAGTGTTGTTCATGATGATGTCCTTAAGGTTGAAGTGAATGAGTTCACTGCCAGAGCAACTACAACCGTTCCCGGTTATTTATGTTGCAGTGCAGCATGAGATGGATTATAGGGATAACCCGTAGTCATGCAAGCTATTTTGTTGCATTGCAGCAAAATTAGAGGTGAACACCTATTTCGAGACTCATGCAAGGACGCTTGCATGAGCCAGGGCCTTTGATTAACCGACTATTTTTATAGTCAGGAAATCGCAATGACATAAGAGAGGCTGCGTCAGGAAAATCCGCCCAGGCTGGGGGCGTGAAATCACCGCCGACCACCGCCAAAAATCCCCCCCAACACGCCACGAATCACCTGACGGCCTACTTCGCGCCCGATGGCACTGGCGGCGCTTTTAAAGAGTTGTTCACCCGCGCTGGCGCGGGTGTGACTTGCGCCGCCGCCCAGCAGACTGCCCAGGCCATCCAGAAAGCCGCCGCCGGAGGATGAAGTTGAGGCGGGTGCTGCTTGGGTGGTACTGGTCGCGGGCGCGTTGGGCACATCGGCGGACGCACCGGCTTGCCCCATGCGTGCGCTGGTGCGCCCCGTCAATTTTTCAAACGCGGATTCGCGGTCGAGTGCTTTCTCATACACGCCCGCCACGATGGAGTTGGCCAGCAAGACTTTGCGCTGCTCAGCGGTGATAGGGCCAATCTGGCTGGCGGGTGGCAGCACATAAACGCGCTCGGTCACACCAGGGCGGCCTTTGTCGTCCAGAAAGCTCACCAGCGCCTCGCCCACGGCCAGCTCGGTGATGGCGGTGCCGATGTCGAGCTTGGGGTTTTGCCGCATGGTCTCGGCGGCTGACTTGACGGCCTTTTGATCACGCGGGGTGAAGGCGCGCAGGGCGTGCTGTACCCGGTTGCCCAGTTGGGCCAGCACCGTGTCGGGGATGTCCAGCGGGTTTTGGGTGACGAAATAAACGCCCACACCCTTGCTGCGCACCAGGCGGACCACCAACTCGATGCGCTCCAGCAAGACTTTGGGCGCATCGTTGAAAAGCAGGTGGGCTTCATCGAAGAAAAACACGATTTTGGGCTGGTCCAGATCGCCCACCTCGGGCAGGGTCTCAAACAACTCGCTGAGCAACCACAGCAAGAAGGTGGCGTACAGGCGTGGCGAGTTCATCAGCTTGTCGGCGGCCAGGATGTTGACCATGCCTTTGCCATCGCCGTCCGTCTGGATGAAGTCGGCGATGTTGAACATGGGCTCGCCAAAGAAGTGGTCACCGCCCTGCGCCTCGATCTGCATCAGCCCACGCTGGATGGCACCGATGCTGGCGGCGCTGATGTTGCCGTAGCTGGTGGTGAATTGCGAGGCGTTGTCGCCGACGTGCTGGCACATGGCGCGCAGGTCTTTCATGTCCAGCAGGAGCAGGCCCTGGTCGTCGGCAATTTTGAAGACGAGTTGCAACACGCCTTCTTGCGTGTCGTTGAGGTTGAGCATGCGGCCCAGCAGCAGGGGGCCGAGATCGCTCACGGTGGCGCGTACCGGGTGGCCTTGCTCGCCAAAAACATCCCAGAGGGTCACGGGGAATGCTATGGATTCAGGAGCTGGTAGCGCACGTTCTGTAAGGATTTTGGCCAGTTTTTCACTTAAAACACCGGCTTGCGAGATGCCTGTGAGGTCGCCCTTGATGTCGGCCATGAAGACCGGCACACCCAGGCGAGAGAAGCCTTCGGCCATGGTTTGCAGGGTGATGGTTTTGCCGGTTCCGGTGGCACCGGTGATGAGCCCGTGGCGGTTGGCTTTGTCGGGCCGGATGAAGCATTGGGTCTCGTCGCGTTGAGCAATCAGTATTGAATCTGCCATGTCGTCCTCAAAAAGTACAATCCAAGGCTGTAGCGTAACGAACTTTTTTGAGGAATCCGCGTGGCTGGACACAGTAAATGGGCCAATATTCAACACCGCAAGGGGCGGCAGGACGAGAAGCGGGGCAAGATTTGGACGCGCATCGTGCGCGAGATCACCGTGGCGGCCCGGGCCGGTGGTGGTGACCTGAGTGCCAACCCGCGCCTGCGTTTGGCGGTGGAAAAGGCCAAGGCCGCCAATATGCCGGCGGATCGCGTCAAGTACAACATCGACAAGGCCACCGGTAATCAGGAGGGCGTGCACTACGAAGAGATTCGCTACGAGGGCTACGGCATTGGCGGCGCGGCCATCATGGTGGACACCATGACCGACAACCGCGTGCGCACCGTGGCCGAGATGCGTTTTGCTTTTAGCAAAAACGGCGGCAATATGGGCACTGAGGGCTCGGTGGCCTTTCAGTTCAAGCACGTCGGGCAGTTCATTTTTGCCCCTGGTACGAACGAAGACAAGGTGATGGAAGTGGCGCTGGAGGCCGGGGCCGAAGACGTTATCACCGATGACGATGGTGCGATTGAGGTGCTGACGGCCTATGCCGACTTTGAGGTGGTGAAAAACGCGTTGGAGGCCGCAGGCCTCAAACCCGAGGTGGCCGAGGTCACCATGCGGCCCGAAAACACCATTGACCTCACTGGCGATGACGCCATCAAAATGCAAAAACTCCTGGACGTGCTCGAAGACCTGGACGACGTGCAGGCGGTCTATCACAACGCAAATATTTCCTTATGAACATTCTTGTCATTGGTGGCGGCGGCCGTGAACACGCGCTGGCTTGGAAACTGGCCCAGTCTCCTAAAGTGCAGATGGTGTACGTCGCACCGGGCAACGGCGGTACGGCGCGTGACAAGCGCCTGAAAAACATCAACATCACCGATGTGACGGCGCTGCGCGAGTGGGCCATTGCTGAAAAAATTGAACTCACGGTGGTCGGCCCTGAGGCCCCGCTGGCTGCTGGCGTGGTGGATGAGTTTCGCGCCCATGGTCTGCGGGTGTTCGGCCCGACCAAAGCGGCGGCGCAGTTGGAAAGCTCCAAGGCCTTCTCCAAAGCCTTCATGCAGCGCCACGCCATTCCCACGGCGGCTTACGACACCTTCACCGACCCAGTGTTAGCCCATGCCTACGTGAACAAAATGGGTGCGCCCATCGTCATCAAGGCCGATGGTCTGGCCGCAGGCAAGGGTGTGGTGGTGGCCATGACGCTGACCGAGGCGCACGAAGCGATTGACTTCATGTTGTTGGACAACACGCTGGGCGTGAGCCACAACACGGGTGGCGCGCGGGTCGTCATTGAGGAATTTTTGCAAGGCGAAGAGGCCAGCTTCATCGTGCTGTGTGACGGTAAAAACGTCACCGCCCTGGCCACCAGCCAAGACCACAAGCGCTTGCTCGATGGC
>JANPNG010000279.1:0-6530 GCA_031427355.1 Hylemonella sp. | reverse complement strand
CGCAATCGAGCCTGAAACTGGAACCACGCGGTAGCTAGACAAAGCGGTTTCGTAGCGTTTGGCCAACCCCGTTTTCCCTGCCTTGAAGGGGCCGGTCAAGACCTCGGCGAGAGTGATGGTTGACAGGGCAATCGTCAAGTGACCAGCCGCAGCCGCCTCAAACAAACCGACAAACAGAGCGGAAAATTGAGGATGGCCTTCAAGCACATAAATGAAAGGCGCTGTATCTACCACCACCGTGCTACCTGGCGCGAGGCCTGCCCACAGGCGCTGCACTTTGGGCTTCATTCGGACTGATCCCACTCGTCACGCAAGTCGTCAATCGTTTGCCCCACATCGGCACCCCACAGGCCGCGCCCGCTGCCGCTCAGCGCCAACAAAGCAGATGGTGTACCTGAGGATGCACGTATTTTTTGCAAATCTTCCAAGGGAACCACTGCGGCATAGGGACGGCCATGGCGCGTGATGATGCTGGCATGGCCTGCATGCGCATTGGCCACGATGCTGGGCAAGTGGATGCGGGCTTGTTCTAAGCCATAGCTGCTACTGGTGGACATGTTGAACCCATAAAACGTACTGTCTGTACAGTATATGACGGATTGGCGATCAGTGCAGTCAGCTCTATCTCAATCCACCGTAATCCCTCCCTCCCTCACCACCCTGCGCCATCTCGCCTCCTCCGCCCGCACATAAGCCCCCAGCTCCGCAGGCGTGCCTGCGCTGATGACCAAGCCCTCGTCCGCCACGCGTTTGCGAAAGCTGTCTTGCTGCACGGCTTTTTTGGCTGCTGCGTTCAGGCGCTCGATCACCTCGGGCGGCGTGCCTGCTGGGGCGACCAGGCCGTACCAGCTCTCAGCCGCGTAGCCGGGCACGCCGCTTTCGGCGATGGTGGGCACTTGCGCTAGCGCGGGGGAGCGCTCGGTGGTGGTGACGCCCAGGGCGCGCAGCTTGCCGCTGTCTAGATGCGCGCCTACGGCGGATGAGGTGCCAAAGGTCATGTCCACCTGGCCACCCAGCAGGTCGGTAAGTGCGGGGCCAGAGCCTTTGTAGGGCACATGCGTCATCTCTACCTTGGCGAGGTTCTTGAACAGCTCACCGGCCAGGTGGGCCGAGGTGCCGTTGCCTTGCGATGCGAAGGTGTATTTTTTGGGTTGAGCCTTGGCGGCGGCGATGAGGTCTCGCACGCTTTTCAGCGGGCTGTCGGCCCGCACCACCAGTACATTGGGTGAGCGGCCAATCAGGACGATGGGCGCGAAGGCGGTGTCGCTGGCGTAGGGCAGCTTGGGCAACAGGCTGGGGTTGACGGCGTTGGCAAAAGTGGCGATGAGCAGGGTGTAGCCGTCGGGCGCACTCTTGGCCACCAGGTCGGTACCGATGACCGTGCCCGCGCCGGGTTTGTTCTCGATCAGTACCGCCACCCCCAGCGCCTGCGCCAGCCCCACGCCCAGCGTGCGGGCTACTAGGTCGGTGCCGCCACCGGGGGAAAACGGAACGATGATGCGCACGGGTTTGTCGGGGTAGGCGGCGTGGGCTGCGCAGGGCACGAGCCAGGTGACCAGGATCAACATGGCCGAGGTGAGGTGGGTGAAATACTTGGGCATAGGATGAAGACTATTATGGTCAAACAACATTTTGAAGGACGAAGATTGATGCGGTTTGATTTCAAATTTTTAGCGCTGACGAGCACGCTGGTCATGGCTTGCTTTTCTTGCTGCGCGGCATGGGCGCAAACGCAGCCCACCGAAATCCACGATCGTATCTACCAGGAGCCCACCCACGCGAACAAGCGCGTCGCCCTGACGCTGGACGCCTGTTCGGGGGTGATGGACGATGACCTGGTTCAGTTCTTGATTCGCAACCGCATACCCGCCACCCTCTTTGCCACCAAGAAGTGGTTGGGCAAGAACGCCAAAGGTACGGCGCTGCTGAAGAAAAACTTGGATTTATTCGACATCGAAGACCATGGCGAAAATCACATCCCCGCCATCATCGGCGCGGGACGCAAGGTCTATGGCATTCCTGGTGAGCCGGACATGCTGCATCTGCGCAAAGAAGTGCTCGAAGGTGCCAAAGCCATCGAGGTCGCCACCGGCGTGCCACCCCATTGGTACCGAGGCGCGACAGCTGAATACGACCAGGCCGCAGCGGACGAAATTCGCCGCATGGGCTACAAGATTGCGGGTTTCTCAGTCAACGCCGACGCTGGGGCCACTTTGAAAAAAGCGCAAATCATTGACCGCTTGCATCGCGTCCAAGGCGGCGATGTGATCATTGCCCACATGAACAAACCAGCGTCTGACACCGCCGAAGGCCTGGCCGTGGGCCTGCTCGACATCCTGCGGCGGGGGCTGGTGTTTGTGCGGCTGGATGAGGTGGAACTGGTGGAAGTTAAATGATTGAACATCAAATAACTATGCAAAAATTATGGCCATCGGTAAAATTGCAAGGATGTTGGATCGAAAAACCCTAAAAACCGTGCTGGAGGCCCTGTCGCGTCAGGCCTCTGTCGCTTTGATTGGGCCGCGCCAGGTGGGCAAAACCACCTTGGCCTTAGAGGTTGCCCAGCAGAAAAACGCGCTCTACCTGGATCTGGAGTCAGTTGAAGACCGCGACAAACTGAGCAACCCCGCCGTCTTTTTGTCCGCCTATGAAGACCGGCTGGTCATCATGGATGAAATCCACCGCGTCCCCGACCTGTTTTTGACCCTGCGTGGCCTGATTGACCAAGGTCGGCGCCGAGGCCAGCGCACTGGGCGCTTCCTCTTGCTGGGCTCGGCCTCGCTGGACTTGATGCGCCAAAGCGGGGAGAGCCTGGCCGGGCGCATCAGCACCATCGACATGACACCTTTGAGTGTTTTGGAAGTGCCCAACGACTCGGTTGAGACGCTGTGGGTGCGTGGCGGCTTTCCAGACAGTTTTCTCGCGCCCGACGACCGCTTGAGTCTGGAGTGGCGCAAAGATTTGCTGCGCACTTACCTGGAGCGTGATGTGCCCATGTTTGGCTCGCGCATTCCGGCGGAAACCTTGCGCCGCTTCTGGACCATGTTGGCGCATAACCAGGGCGCGTTGCACAACGCCTCTCGGCTGGCCACGGGCTTGGAGGTGAGCAGCCAGGCCGTGAGCCGCTACACCGACTTGCTGGTGGATTTGTTGTTGGTGCGGCGGCTACAGCCTTACCACGTCAACGTGGGCAAACGTCTGGTCAAGTCGCCCAAGGTGTACATCCGTGACAGCGGCTTGCTCCATGCGCTGCTCAACATCGGGGATCGCAACGCCTTGCTCGGTCACCCGGTGGTCGGTGCGAGTTGGGAGGGCTTTGTGATTGAAAACCTGATCAACGCCGCACCCGCGTTGACCGTGCCCGGTTTTTACCGAACCTCAGGTGGCGCAGAGATTGACCTGCTGCTGGAGTTGCCCGGCGGCGAACGCTGGGCCATTGAGGTCAAACGCAGCCGCGCGGCCAAACCTGCACGCGGGTTTTACGAGGCTTGTGAAGACCTCAAGCCCGCCCAACGGTTTGTGGTTCATGCGGGGCAAGAGCGTTACCCCATCAGCGCTGATCTTGAAGCGATTGGACTGTTGGAGCTAACCAGCTTGCTATCAAATAAATAGCTGCTTACGCATGTATTTATTTGGCTTCAGACCGATTTGCCATTTAAAACTAGGCATCAAATGGCTTTTTAGCCTAGCCCCGCCACCGTCGCGCCCTGAATGCCATGGCGCTTCATGGACTCGGCCACAAAGCCGCTGGCTTTCATCTCTTCCACATACGTGCGCAGGTACTGTGCCGCCGCTTCACCTCGGCTTTTGGGCGTGCCCATGGCTTGGCGGATTTCCATGAAGCGGCCGGGCAGCAAGCGCAGGCCTGGGATTCGCTTGGCATCGGCTTCTAGCTGTTGCTTGACGCCTGCGGCCACGCCCAGGTTCTGCGCAATGAAGGTGTCCACCACGGCGGGGGAACTGAGTGCGCGCACGATCTGGGCGTGTTTGATTTCGCGGGTGAGGTACAGGTCATAGGCGCTGCCTGCGCCCACGGTGACGCTGACGCCCGCTTGATCGACGTCTTCATTGCGCTGTAAGGGCGAGGCCTCGCGCACCATGTAGCAGCCTTCAATCAAGACGTAGGGCAGCGTGAAAGAAATCTCTGCGCCGCGCAGGGGATCAACGGCAAAGAAGCCCACGTCAGCGCGCTCATTTTTGACGGCATCAACCGACTTGCCTGCGGTGTCAAACACCATCAACTCCATCTCGACACCCAAGCGCTTGGCCAGGTTGCACGCCAGGTCGATGGAGATGCCAAAAGGCTGGCCGGTGGCCGGGTCTTTGTTGGCCAGGATGGGGTTTCCCAGGTTGATGGAGGCGCGCAGGGTGCCGGTGGGGGCGAAGGTGGTGAGGAGGGCGGCGTTCATAAGCGTCATAAGTGAAGAGTTCGCATCGTTAGAATCCGATTCTGAAGTGGGCTGGCACTCAGACCCACTTTACAACGAGGAGCGTGACATCCTAAAAAAGGCCGCAACGTACTTTGCCAAGCAGTCCGCGCTACGAGACAGCGTTTCAGATGCTCCACAAGCTGCGTGCTGGTATGGTGCGGCCTGAGCGCGACGCGATCGGATCCCCGCATCCGGTTGAAGTCGATGAGACGCTTGTGGGCGGTCGTACGAGGGGCCAGGGACGTGGCGTCCACCATAAGGCGACGGTCGTTGGGGCCATCGAGGTACGCACCAGAATGCCTGTCGAGAAAAGCAAGAAGCACAAGAGAGCTGTCTACGCCGGCAGATTGCGGCTGCGCCTCGTGCCTGGCCGTGGAGCCACGGAACTCACGGAATTCGTGCAAGAAAATGTCGCCAAAGGCGCGGTCGTGCGCACCGATGGATGCAAGGGCTACGACGACTTGACGAGATTTGGCTGCTTGGCACGCATCACGGAGTTAGTCAGCAACATTTACAGGCGTACCTCAACGAATTTGTGTTTCGCTTCAACCGGCGCTTCTACCCTATGACCGCGTTCAACTCTGCGCTGGGCCTCGCGGCGCACGCTTGAGCACCCACCTACGAGACGCTCTACAGCGGTGAGTGGACTCACCCGACAGCATGATTGGCAATCAACCGGATAGGCAAGGTTGTACCGATGACAAATTATCCGCGTCGAACCCCCTATATTTTGAAGGGGGCTGTCACAGTTTACATACTCGTACGCCGACGGTAAGACAGAGACCCTAACTCAGCAAACAGGTGTCGTGCGTTCGCGGGAGCGGGAAAGGATGTCAGTCACCAATGTCGGTGCGAACGAGTTTGTGGTCTTGGTCGTCATCGACAAACGCGATATACCCCTCCCGCAATAGCTCCAGATGAATTGCTACGGGACTCGGGTTGGCTGGGCGGCTGATCTGAGTTACTTCTTCGAAGGCGGCACGTCCATGCAGCTTCCATGCGCCCCTCCGCCGTCAAGTCACCGACTGACGGGTACACCTTGCTGTTCTCCGCCATGGCTGCGATGGCCATTAACCCCCATCTCTATCCCAATATCGGCTATGACGTCCGTCAGGACTTTGCATCGATCATCAATGTTGCGTATCCGAATTCGATCCTGGCGGCCTTGCGTCAAAGCGTCGCGCTGTCCCGGGTGCGGGCGACGCACGACCTGCACGAAGCGCGCCGATGGGCCACCCGCGCGGTGATCATCGATGCACTCAAGTCGTCTTGCAGAAATTGAGTATTTCACCGGCGACGCGCTGCGGGTTTTCTTTCTGGGGAAAGTGCCCCGCGCCGTCAATAACGACACGCTGATAGCGATTGGAAAAGAATTTTTCTTTTCCGGCTGACATCTCGGGAAGACTGCAGAAATCCGAACCACCATGAATGACCAGTGTTGGCACATCCAGCAGGGGCGCAGGGTTCAACTTGGCATCGTCATCGGCATAGTCGGCATACGCTGGCGCATGGCCCCAGCGCTGACGGTAGGAATGCAGAACGATCGCCGCCCAGTCCGGATTTTCGAAGGCGCGCGCAGTTTCGTCAAAATCCGCACTGTCGTACCACCCGGCAGGGGACCAGGTGTCCCACATCTCACGGGCAAACGCCTTGCCGTCCTCGCGGACAGACCGCGCGCCGCGCTCAGTCGCCATGAACCAGTGGTACCAGTAGCGCCGGGTCTGGTCATACGTCAGCTTCTGGTTCGGGTCGTTAGTGCCGTAGCCCACAGAGATCATCACCAGGTGCGAGGCGGCACCGGGGCGAAGGCCACAGGCGTTGGAGACGGCGCGCGCACCCCAGTCATGCCCCACCAGCACCGGGCGCTGCAGGCCCAGCGCGTCGATGAATCCGAGCAGATCACGCCCCAGCACAGACAGCTGGCCGCTGCGAGGTGTATCGGGCGACAAAAAACGGGTGGCGCCAAAACCTCGCAGCGCGGGCGTCAGCACGCGGTAGCCTGCATCGGCCATGCTGGCTGCAACACTCTGCCAGGTTCTGGGCGAATCGGGCCAGCCATGCACCAGCACGGCGGTGCGCAAGCCAGCCGGATTGAACTCG
>JANPNG010000278.1:0-1805 GCA_031427355.1 Hylemonella sp. | reverse complement strand
TTGGGCCACGCCCGTGCCACGGTAACCCGCAGCCGCATAGCCGCGCCGCTCCCATTCAGGGCCCCAATGGGCTTCCAGGGCGGCGGGTTCGAAAGATTTGGAGAGGCTGTTGAGGCCGGGTTGGAGAAGAGTGTCGGTCATCCTCCAATTTTACCGGGGGAGATTTTGTGGGATAGAGCGGTCGCTAACCCCTTTCGCCCGGCGCCCGCCGAATGGTTTTTGGATTTCGCCTAGCATCAAGAATGGCGGCGACAAATACGGTCTGCCCATCAAAGCGGTAGTAGATAGAAAACGGAAACCGTTTTGACGACGTACGGAACAAGCCCAGATGAGATTTGGGGTGAATGCCGCTGTAGAGTTTGAGAGATTCAATGTCTGAGGCCAGGCATTGCAAAAAATACTCGCCTATGCCGTCTTCACACGCTTCGTAAAAGGCAAACCCCTCAATCAAATCGTCCCCGGCGGACGGGGTGATTTGTACTTTATGCATTCAAGCGGTCTTGCTTGATTTGCGCGGTGATTTGGGCGGCCTTGGCGAATATGCGGGATTTGGCTTCATCCCAAGACATGGTTTGACCTGCTTCGATTTCGCGCACGCGCTCGGTCAGCACTTGGGCGTGCCATGCGGGGCTTGGGTCATAGGACTCGTCGTGCGTCAGAGAATCCCACAGCACTTCCATGGCCTCAAGGCGTTGCGCGAGCGGCAGTTGGGTCAATTCGGTCATGTCCATGGCGCAATCCTTGAAGGTCTGTCGTTTGGTAGGGGGCAATACGAATCTGTGGTGGCAATTGTCTTGCATTTTAAAAGTGTGTGTGAGCTCAGGGTTTCCATAGTTGTCTTCATAAGAAGGTGGCCTGCGTTTACGCCAGCGGCCAATCTCGCGCCGCTGCCACACACTCCCCCAACACCTTGGCATCCCCAATCTGATTCGCCAGCAAAAGAATCAGCCGAGCGTTGAGCAGGTCGGACTGTTCGTGTGTCAGGCCGACATGGCTGTCCAGCAGTTGTTCGTAAAAGGTATCGACGTCCAGTGCTTGCAGGGTGGTTTTCATGCGGCTTCTCCATGTTTGATGCCCAAGGCGTGTTCGACGGCCTGGATCAACCCAGCGTCCACGCTTTCGCCGGTGGCAGCCAGATAAGCGTCGGGGCGGATCAGAGCCCAGGCGTGGCCAAACACGTGGCAGGCACCTTGCAGGTGACCGTGCAGGTCGCGCACATGCTCGCGCGCGAGATGCTGCGCGTGCGGCCCGATCACTTGCACGCAGCGCACTGGTGCGTGGCTGCTGAGTTGGCGCAGGCGTTCACAGGTGGCGTCGCTGATGTCGTCAAAGACCAGCACCAGCAGGTCGCCACCGGCCCAATTGAGAAGGTCATTGACCGAGCCCGGGCTGCCGTCCGCCCAATTCAAGCGCACGTTGGCTACCGACAGGCCGCCCGAACGCTCACACACGCTGGAGTGAGTGTAAGGATTGGCGATCGCCATGCGGCCGGTGTTGATGAATTGGCGCGCAAACGTGTGTTGCTTGGCCAGGCTGATGGCGGCGGATCGAAACAGGCGCTCCACGCCATCGGCGGGCCGAAGGAAACGGGTGGTGCGGTTGGTGACGCGCACGTTTTGCGCAGCCGCCTCAATGCGCTCCTCGTTATAGCTGTCCAGCAGGCCGGGCGGCGCGCGCCCTTGCAGCACGGCGGCGAGCTTCCAGGCCAGGTTGTCGGCATCGGCCACGCCGGTGTTGCCACCGCGCGCGCCAAACGGACTGACGACTTTGGCCGTGTCGCCCATGAAGAACACGCTGCCGATACG
>JANPNG010000277.1:0-8988 GCA_031427355.1 Hylemonella sp. | reverse complement strand
CTCGGTTTCGCCCATGCTGTCGGGGTATTTTTCCAGTACGGAATGCAGGCCGGTATCGGCGCAAGCCTTGACCTTGTTGCGCACGTAAACCTGAGACGCCGGACTGTCGCCCACCAAGATGACAGCCAGGCCAGGCGTGATGTCGTGGGCGGTGAGGGCCGCAGCACGGCGGGCCACGTCGTGGCGCAGGTGTTTGGACAGGGCAATGCCATCCATCAGATGGCCGTTGTGAGAGGTCGTCATGGGTCTAAATTCTGAAGAAAAATACCAGTTTATCCCTATGGCACTGGCGTGGCTAGCTATTAAATTAATAGCGTCAAGCTAATGACATCAAACTCTGGCGGGCGTCTGTTGCAAGGCGATTTTCAGCAGGTTGGCCACGGTGTTGGTGTTGAGTTTTTCCATGATGTTGGCGCGGTGCGCTTCCACCGTTTTGATACTGATGCCCAGGTCATCGGCGATTTGTTTGTTTAAGCGACCGGCCACGATGCGGTCTAGCACCTGAGATTCGCGCACGGTCAGTTTGGCGAGCAGCGCGCCTCGGCTGGCGGCTTGTTCGTGGTCTTTGAAGGTCTCGCGCGCCAGCTCCAGCATGCGCTCGACCGTATTCAGAAGCTGATCTTCTTTGAAGGGTTTCTGAATGAAGTCCATCGCGCCCTTTTTCATGGTCTCAACCGCCATGGGCACATCGCCGTGGCCGGTGATGAAGACGATGGGCAGGGGGGAGTGGTTTTCGATCAGCCGGTCTTGCAGGGCCAAGCCGGTCATGCCGCCCATGCGAATGTCGGCGATCAGGCAGGCCACGTCACGCGGGTCGTAGCGGCTTAAAAACGACTCAGCCGAGTCGAAACAACGTACGTAGTAACTCTTGCCTTCGAGCAGCCATTGCAGCGAATCGCGCACGGCTTCGTCGTCATCCACCACATAAACCGTGCCTTTTTTGGGAATCAAATTCATGTCTTATCCTGAAACCGTGTTTGTTTGTCGTGTGGGGTGGGCCGAGTCGCTGATGACTTCAATCTGGGGAATCCAGAAGGTGAAACAGCAGCCTGAAACTTCTTCGCCATTGTAGAGGTTCTCGGTTTTCATTCGACCCTGATGGGATTCGACGATAGAGCGGCACAGGCTCAAACCGATCCCCAAACCTTCGGCCTTGGTGGTGTAGAAGGATTCATACAGACGCTTCATCACTTCGGGTGAAATGCCCTTGCCGGTGTCGCAGATGGAAAACTCGACGACGTGCTTGCCTTCCACCATCACCGGCTCCACAAGCAGCTCAATGCGGCGCTCTTCCAGTGGGCGATTCGCCTGAACGATGGATTCGGCACCGTTCTTCAGCAGGTTGATCAGGACTTGTTCAATCAGGATGGGGTCAACCAGCAGGGGCGGCAGTGATGGCTCCACATGGTGCGTGAGGCGCACACTGGAGCGGCGTAGCTCGATGCTGGCCAGCTCTACTGCTTCTTCCACCATGCTGGCGATGTTGGACAGGGTGCGATTGGGCTCGCTGCGCTTCACAAAGGCGCGGATACGCTGAATGATGAGTCCGGCGCGCTGGGCCTGTTTGCCGGTTTTTTCCAATGCGCCGAGCAGGTCTGCTTCCGAAATCTGCTGCGCCTTGATGCGCGAGACCATGCCGTTGCAGTAGTTGCTGATGGCAGTCAGCGGCTGGTTCAACTCATGCGCCACGCTAGACGCCATCTCGCCCATGGTGATGAGACGGCTGGCCGTTTGCGCGCGTTCGGCTTGGGCTGCGGCCTGCGCCTGCGCCAGGCGGCGTTGCGTGATGTCGGTGGCGATGACCATTTGCGCCAGACGACCATCGACCCAGGTCAGGTAGCGCGTGCGCACCTCCAGCCATTTGTCCAGCTCGGGCACAAAAACTTCGCTGCTTTCGGTCTCGCTGTCGGAGATGGCTTCAGACGGCATGCCTGCCAGGGGGTCCACCGTGTCCAGGCCCGCATCGTTGGGCAGGCCAGGCGTGAGACCTAATTTGACGGCCTGGCTGAGCAAGGTGTTGGGTTGGTCGTTGAACCAAAGTCGGTATTTTTTGTTGGCAAACAAAAGCTCATCCGTGCCGATGGGGGCCACGGAGACAGAGGCATCCAACGCCTCCAGCACAGTGGTGAAGCGCTCATACGAGGCGGAGAGTTGCTCTCGAATTCGGTTCGGCTCGGTGATGTCGGTGATGGACGTCACCCAACCTTTTTGAACCCCGTGGGGATCAACCAGGGGGGAGACATAGATGCGGGCGTCAAAGCGGGTGTCGTCTTTGCGTTTGACTCGGATCTGAAAGCCTCCACGCGTGATGCGGTCATTGAGTTCATCTTTGAGTCGGCCCATGAGCGTGGCGTGGTCTTCCTCAGGCCAATACGGAAAGGGGGCGGTTTGTCCAACCAGTTCGGCCTCGCTCCAGCCTGTCATTTGGCAAAAGGCGGGGTTCACGTAGGTGATGCGACCCTGCATATCCAGTGTGCGCATGCCAGTGGGCATGGAGTCCTCCATGGCGCGCCGGAAGTTGGTCTCGGAGAGCAGGGCTTGTTGTGCCTGTAAGCGTTTGCGGGTGTGACGCCAATTGCCAATCAGCATCCAGGCGGTCAGCACACTCAAAGCGCCGACCAGCCAGAACAGGCCACTGCCAATGACGCCGAGCGACGTGCTGTAACCCTGAGCACGGATGAGCAGCCCGTTACCCACCGGGGAGACGGGCACCTCGTATTCAATGGCTTGGCGGGCCCACGGTAGCAGTTGTCTGGCGGGATTGCGTTTTTTGATGCTGCTGCCCGCCAACACCACGCCTTTGGCGTCCACCATGGACACGGCATAGCGTGCTGAGATTTCCGGCGGCACGCCGTAGCGGTAGAGGTTCTCGACTGAAAACTCAGCCAACACGATGCCCGTGAAGTGAGAGCGAACAATGATGGGAACGTGCAGTTGCAGCAGGGCCTGGTTGTCCACCAGGGCGCTGCGTTGGACGTAGATGGGTTGCAGTAACTCCTGAGCCAGAGCAAAGGCACTGTCGGATTCGCTCGGCACAAGAGAGCTGGCCGTGTTTCTACTGGAGGTATTTGGCGGATTGCTGCTTTGTACCGGGTTGCCCGCACTGGCTCTGGCGCGTTTGCGTTCGTCGATCCAGCTCAAGCCTTGAAGCTCTGCGTTTTGCGCAATCATGGCCTGCGCCTGGCCGCGAAATTGATGGCTTGCGATTTCCCCGTTGGCAATTTCCTGCGCCATGCGCACGAGCTGCTCTTGTCGCTCTACCAAGCGCAGGCGAAGGCGTTGCTGGGTGTACTCGATGTCGTGTCGAACAGCCTCTTGTTCACGCTCCATTTCCTCCAGTCGCAAGTAGCCAAAGGCGGCGATGATGGCGGCAAGAAAAAGAAACACAGCAATCAGCGGGGCTAACATGGCATAGCGATCCTGGCGTACAGGGGATTGCCGGTGCCACCAGGCGTTTAGACGTTTAATGCCCTTCAAGTGACGCAGAGATGAAAACGACAGAGGGCCATGGAAAAGCATAAGGCCCGAGTTTAAAGCGCATGCAAGGAGAAGAGCATTGCCTCAAATAGACTTTATTTATTGCATTATGAAATAGTAAATCAGCATTTGAAATTTATGAAAAAATGTGAGAAACTCCGGCCAGTTCAAATTTCAATAACCGACGAGGAGACAGCCATGTCAGCAGAACAGAACCAGCCAGCTATCGCACCTGCGGGTGACGCAGACAGCCAGGAAACCCGTGAATGGATGGACGCGCTGGCAGCGGTCATCCAAAAAGAAGGCCCCGAGCGTGCCCACTTCCTGCTGGAGCAACTGCTGGGCCATGCGCGTGAGAACAGCATCGACATGCCGTTCTCTGCCACCACCGCCTACATCAACACCATCGCCGCCGACCATGAGGCACATAACCCTGGCAACACCGAGATGGAGGAGCGCCTGCGCGCCTACATGCGCTGGAACGCCATGGCCATGGTGGTCAAGGCCAATCGCCATAACCCGGCGGACGGTGGTGACTTGGGCGGCCACATCGGCTCCTTCGCTTCGCTGGCCAATATGTTTGGTGCCGGTTTCAACCATTTCTGGCATGCCGAATGCAATGAGGCTGGCAAAGAGCATGGCGGTGATTGCATCTACATCCAGGGTCACGTCTCACCCGGCGTCTATGCCCGTGCCTACCTGGAAGGCCGCCTGAGTGAAGAGCAGCTGCTCAACTTCCGTCAAGAAGTAGATGGCAAGGGCCTGTCCAGCTACCCGCACCCCAAGTTGATGCCTGAGTTCTGGCAGTTCCCCACCGTCTCCATGGGCCTGGGCCCGTTGATGGCGATCTACCAGGCGCGCTTTTTGAAGTACTTGCACGCCCGTGGCATTGCCAACACCGAAAACCGCAAGGTCTGGGTGTTCTGCGGCGACGGCGAGATGGACGAGGTGGAGTCGCTCGGTGCCATTGGCCTGGCCGCGCGAGAGAACCTGGACAACCTGATCTTCGTTATCAACTGCAATTTGCAGCGCCTGGATGGCCCGGTGCGCGGCAACGGCAAGATCATTCAAGAGCTGGAAGGCGAGTTCCGTGGCGCAGGCTGGAACGTCATCAAGCTGATCTGGGGCAGCAACTGGGATCCGCTGTTGGCGCGTGACAAAGACGGCGCTTTGAAGAAGCTGATGATGGACACGCTGGACGGCGACTACCAAGCCTTCAAAGCCAATGACGGCGCTTACGTGCGCAAGCATTTCTTTGGCCGTGACCCACGCACGCTGGAGATGGTGGCACACATGAGTGACGCCGAAATCTGGGGCCTGCTGCGCGGCGGCCATGACCCGCAAAAGGTCTATGCCGCTTATGACAGAGCTGTCAAGCACACAGGCCAGCCCACCGTGCTGCTCATCAAGACCGTCAAGGGCTTTGGCATGGGCAAGATTGGCGAAGGCAAGAACACCGTGCATCAGACCAAGAAGCTCGGCGACGAGGACATCAAGGCCTTCCGCGACCGCTTCAACATCCCGATTCCCGACAGCCAGATCGCCGAGCTGCCGTTCTACAAACCGGCCGACGACACGCCTGAGATGAAGTACCTGCACGAGCGCCGTAAAGCACTCGGTGGCTACCTGCCGCACCGCCGCACCAAGGCCGATGAGCGCTTCACCGTGCCTGCGCTGGAGACTTTCAAAACCATCACCGACCCAACGGTGGAAGGCCGTGAGATCAGCACCACGCAAGCCTATGTCCGCTTCTTAACCCAGTTGCTGCGCGACCAGGCCATTGGCCCGCGTGTCGTGCCGATTTTGGTGGACGAAGCCCGTACCTTTGGTATGGAAGGCCTGTTCCGCCAAGTCGGCATTTACAACCCGGCCGGTCAGCAGTACACCCCGGTCGATAAAGACCAGGTGATGTACTACAAGGAAGACGTTAAAGGTCAAATCCTGCAAGAGGGCATCAACGAGGCGGGTGGCATGAGCAGCTGGATCGCTGCGGCCACCAGCTATTCAACAAGCAACCGCATCATGGTGCCGTTCTACGTGTACTACTCCATGTTCGGCTTCCAGCGCATTGGCGACCTGGCCTGGGCGGCGGGTGACATGCAGGCACGCGGCTTCCTGTTGGGCGGCACCTCGGGGCGCACCACGTTGAACGGCGAAGGCTTGCAGCACGAAGACGGCCACAGCCACATCCTGGCGGGCACTATCCCCAACTGCGTGAGCTACGACCCCACCTTCGCGCACGAAGTGGCCGTGATCATGCAAGATGGCATGAAGCGCATGGTGGAGCGCCAGGAGAACGTGTTTTATTACATCTCCCTGCTCAATGAAAACTACCCCATGCCCGGCCTCAAGCCTGGCACGGAGGCAGAAATCATCAAAGGCATGTACTTGCTGGAAGAGGGTTCCAAGAACGGGCTACCGAAGGGCCCCTCCGGGTCCGCACGCGTCAACCTGCTGGGCTCCGGCACCATCCTGCGCGAGTCGCAGTTTGCCAAGCAACTGCTGGAAGACGATTGGGGCGTGGCCGCCAATGTCTGGAGCTGCCCTAGCTTTAACGAGCTGACGCGTGATGGCCAGAACGTGGAACGCTACAACCTGCTGCACCCGATGGAGACGCCCCGCGTGCCCTTTGTGACGCAGCAGTTAGACAAGCATGCTGGCCCCGTGGTGGCATCGACCGACTACATGAAGGCCTACGCCGAGCAGATTCGTCCCTTCATCCCCAAGGGCCGCACCTACAAAGTGCTGGGCACCGACGGCTTTGGCCGCAGCGACTTCCGCTCCAAACTGCGCGAGCACTTTGAGGTGAACCGCCACTACATCGTGGTTGCCGCCCTGCGCGCGCTGGCCGATGATGGCACCGTGCCGGTGGCCAAAGTGGCCGAAGCGATCAAGAAGTACGGTATCAAAACCGAGAAAATCAACCCGCTGTACGCATAAAAGCATGAGACATTGCGGGACAGACCGGAGCGCAGCGTAGCTCTGTCCTCAACTGATTAGGAGAACAAACATGGCATTGATAGAAGTACTGGTCCCGGACATTGGTGACTTTGATGAAGTAACCGTGATCGAGCTGATGGTCAAACCCGGCGACAGCGTGAAGGCGGAGCAAAGCCTGATCACGGTCGAGTCGGACAAGGCGTCAATGGAAATTCCATCGTCGGCCGCAGGCGTGGTGAAAGAGCTGCGCATCAAGATGGGTGACAAGGTTAAGCAGGGTTCGGTGGTGCTGGTGCTGGAGGCGGCGGATTCGAGCGCCAGTTCAGCATTCAATGCGCCTGCAGCCCCCGCAGCACCTGCGCAAGCAGCTCCTGTTTCTGTAGCGGTTAGCGCACCATCATCGGCACCTGCACCGATGGCGGCCCCTGCACCAGCCCCCGTTCGCCCTGAGCCCTTCGGCTCAGCTCAGGACAGGCTTGTCGAAGGGCAGGCTTCGACCAGCTCAGCCCGAACGATGGAGGCCCACAATCCCATCATCGCCCCCACAGGCGAGTTGCCCCATGCATCCCCTTCCGTGCGCAAGTTCGCCCGTGAGCTGGGCGTGCCACTGGAAGAAGTCAAAGGCAATGGCCCCAAAGGCCGCATCACCCAAGACGACGTGCAAGACTTCACCAAGGCCGTCATGGCGGGCAGTGCCCAGACCAAGGCCCAGGCGGCCAAGGCCCCGTCCGGTGGTAGTGGCGATGGCGCAGGCTTGAATCTGCTGCCCTGGCCCAAGGTGGACTTCACCAAGTTTGGCCCGGTGGAGCGCAAAGACCTCTCGCGCATCAAGAAGATCAGCGGCGCCAATTTGCACCGCAACTGGGTCATGATTCCGCACGTCACCAACCATGACAACGCGGACATCACTGAGCTGGAAGCCTTCCGCGTCAAGCTCAACAAAGAAAACGAGAAGAGCGGCGTCAAGCTCACCATGCTGGCCTTTGTCATCAAGGCGGTGGTCTCGGCGCTCAAAAAATTCCCGGACTTCAACACCTCGCTCGATGGCGATCAACTGGTTTACAAGCAGTACTTCAACATCGGTTTTGCCGCCGACACGCCTAACGGC
This sequence comes from Hylemonella sp., assembly GCA_031427355.1. Lineage (GTDB taxonomy): Bacteria > Pseudomonadota > Gammaproteobacteria > Burkholderiales > Burkholderiaceae_C > CANCDA01. Next base: position 1,463 of record JANPNG010000277.1, on the reverse strand, counting down.
CTGGTGGTCCCCGTGCTCAAAGACGCCGACAAAAAAGGCATCTTTCAACTCTCGACCGAGATGGGTGAGTTGTCCAAAAAAGCGCGTGATGGCAAGCTCGGCCCGGCCGATATGCAAGGCGCTTGCTACTCGATTTCGTCGCTGGGCGGCATTGGTGGACGCTACTTCCACCCCATCATCAATGCGCCTGAAGTGGCGATTTTGGGTCTGAGCAAGTCCATCATGGAGCCCGTCTGGAACGGCAAAGAGTTCGTGCCGCGCCTGATGCTGCCGCTGTCGCTGAGCTACGACCACCGCGTGATCGACGGCGCTTCTGCCGCGCGCTTCAACGCCTATTTGGGCCAGGTGCTCGCCGACTACCGTCGAATTTTGCTTTAAGAGGTCACCATGGCAATCATTGAAATAAAAGTCCCCGACATTGGCGACTTCGACGAAGTCACAGTCATTGAGCTGCTGGTCAAGCCTGGCGACACCATCAAGCCCGAGCAAAGCCTGATCACCGTGGAGTCCGACAAGGCCTCCATGGAAATCCCGGCCAGCCATGGTGGCGTGGTCAAGGAGCTGAAGGTCAAGATGGGTGACAAGGTCAAGCAGGGCTCGGTCGTTTTGCTGTTGGAATCAGCCGACGCGGCTCAAAGTTCAGAGTCAAAACCGGCGGCAACGACCGATGAACCTGCACAAGCAGCTATTAATACCGTAGCAACGCCAGCACCTGTGGCTGCCATAGTTACCCCCGCAGCCGCCAGCTTTGCAGGCACAGTTGATCTGGACTGCGATCTGCTGGTCCTCGGCGCAGGCCCCGGCGGCTATAGCGCCGCTTTCCGTGCCGCCGACCTCGGCCTCAAAGTGGTTTTGGTCGAGCGTTACGCCACCATCGGTGGCGTGTGTTTGAACGTCGGTTGCATCCCGTCCAAAGCGCTGCTGCATGTGGCTGCCGTGATGGACGAAGTCAGCCACCTCGGTGCTCTGGGCATTGAATTTGGCGCGCCCAAAGTGAATGTGGACACCCTGCGCGGTCACAAAGAAAAAGTCATAGCCAAACTCACCGGTGGCCTGGCCGCCATGGCCAAGATGCGCAAGGTCACCATCGTGCGCGGCTACGGCAACTTCGTCGGTGCGAACCACGTTGAAGTGGAAGAAACCTCCGGCACGGCGCAAGAGAAAACCGGCAGCAAAAAAACCATCGCGTTTAAAAAGGCCATCATCGCCGCTGGCTCACAAGCCGTGCGCCTGCCCTTCATGCCGAACGATCCCCGCGTGGTGGATTCGACCGGCGCGCTGGAATTGAAAGAAGTCCCCAAGCGCATGCTGATTTTGGGCGGCGGCATCATCGGCCTGGAAATGGGCACGGTGTACAGCACCCTGGGCGCACGCCTGGACGTGGTGGAAATGCTGGACGGCCTGATGCAGGGCGCCGACCGGGATCTGGTCAAGATCTGGCAAAAGATGAACGCCCCGCGTTT
>JANPNG010000276.1:0-1859 GCA_031427355.1 Hylemonella sp. | reverse complement strand
TACGTCGCCACGCAAGACCTGATGCTGTCGGTCAACGCCGCCATCACACTCAAACGCCCCTTACTCGTCAAGGGCGAGCCCGGCACCGGCAAGACCATGCTGGCCGAGGAAGTCGCCCAGGCGCTGAACCTGCCGCTCTTGCAGTGGCACATCAAGTCCACCACCAAAGCGCAGCAGGGCCTGTATGAGTACGACGCCGTGAGTCGTCTGCGCGACTCACAACTCTCGGATGTGGACGGCGGCGAGCGCGTCAAGGACATCCACAACTACATCGTCAAAGGCGTTCTGTGGCAGGCCTTCACCGCCGACCAGCCCGTGGCGCTGCTGATCGACGAAATCGACAAGGCCGACATCGAGTTCCCCAACGACTTGCTGCGCGAGATCGATCGCATGGAGTTCTACTGCTACGAAACCCGCGAACTCATCAGGGCCAAGCACCGGCCGTTGGTCTTCATCACCTCCAACAACGAGAAGGAACTGCCGGACGCTTTCCTGCGCCGCTGCTTCTTCCACTACATCAAGTTCCCGGATGCCACGACCATGACGCAGATCGTGGACGTGCACTTTCCCGGCCTGAAAAAAGAGTTGCTTACGGCCGCCATGAAGACCTTCTTCGACGTGCGCAACCTGCCGGGCCTCAAGAAAAAGCCCTCCACCAGCGAACTGCTGGACTGGCTCAAGCTGCTGGTGGCCGAGGACATCTCCCTAGCCGCCCTGCACAACCAGGACGATAAAGTGGCCGTGCCCCCGCTGGTGGGCGCGCTGCTCAAGAATGAGCAGGACGTGACCCTGTTTGAAAAGCTGGTGTTCATGAACCAGCGCAATCGCTAAAAAGACCAGAAGCAGCATGCAAAAAAATCTACTCATTGAAGGCCTGTCCGACGCCATCGGCTTTGTCGGCGGCGCGCTGCTGGGCTTCTGGCTGGGCCGCCTGCTGGGTCTGGACATTTTTTCCGAAGGCTATGGCAACGCCAGTATTTTTGGCATCGTACTGATCGGCATAGGTGGTGGACTGGGCCTGCAACTGGCGCGGCGCTGGCGGCGTAGCCGCGAAGACGATAGCGAGGGCAAGGGGAACTGAATGGCCTTTGTCGGACCGATCACCCTGTCGCAACGTGGCGTGCAACTCGTCCCGCTGGATCTGACGCACGAAACCGGCTTGCGTGCCGCCGCTGCGGACGGTTCGCTGTGGCAGTTGCGCGTGACCTCTGTGCCCGCACCGGACGAGACCAGAGCCTATATCGAAACCGCTTTGCAAGCACGCGCTGAGGGGCATCGCTTCGCCTTTGCCGTGGTGGACGAGTTCAGTGGCAAGGTACTCGGCAGCACCAGCTACCACGACATCCTGCCCGCCGTAAAGCGCGTGGAGATTGGCTACACCTGGTACGCCAAAAGCGTGCAGCGCAGCCACGTCAACACCACCTGCAAACTGCTGATGCTGAGCCATGCCTTCGACACCCTAGGCTGCCACGTGGTGGGCTGGCGCACCGACAACTTCAACTTCGCCTCGCAAGCCGCCATTGAGCGACTGGGTGCGAAAAAAGACGGCGTCATCCGCGGTCATGCCCTGCGCCGTGATGGCACGATCCGCGACACCGTGATGTACAGCGTGACGGAGGGCGAATGGCCGGAGGTGCGCGCGCATTTGCTGTATTTGCGGGACAAACCGCGTCGTTAAGGAGCCCACATGCTCATCGACTTCTTCTACACCCTGCGCTCCGCCAAACTCCCCGTTTCGGTCAAGGAATATCTGACGCTGCTCGAAGCCCTGAAAGAAGGCGTGGTCGGCCCCAAGATGCCTGCGCCTGAAAGCGACGCCGAGCCCACGGGCTACAAAATTGACGACTTCTACTACTTGA
>JANPNG010000275.1:0-1507 GCA_031427355.1 Hylemonella sp. | reverse complement strand
CGGCGACCGAGGTGATCGTGATGATGCGGCCCCAGCGGGTACGAATCATGGGCAGTGTCAGCGGCTGGGTAACGTGGAAAAAACCATTAAGGGATACGTCAAGTACCCGCTGCCATTGGTCCAGCCGCATGCCGGGGAAGACGGCGTCGTCGTGAATTCCGGCGTTGTTGACCAGCACCTGGATCGGGCCTTGCTCCAGCAAGATTTGCAGCGCCGCCGCTGTGGCGGACGCATCGGTCACGTCAAAAGCCACGGCCTGCGCCTGACCGCCCTCCATCACGATTTGATCTGCCAATGCTTGCGCGCTGGCCAGCTTGCTGTTGGCGTGGATGATGACGTGCAAACCGTCGGCTGCCAGGCGTCGGCTGATGGCCGAACCGATACCGCCGCTGCCGCCAGTCACCAGAGCACGTTTTTTTGGGGGAGTCATGGGGGTGTTTTTTTATCCGGGCTGGGCGCGATGCGTGCCGTATCCAGCACAACAACCGCACGCCCACTGAGTAAGGTTTGCGCGCCGTTTTGCACGCCGCTTTCTACCGTAAAGCTGTAAAGCACGGTGTTGGCGTCTCCGGTGAGGCGCTCTGCGTTCACCGTCAGCGGGCCGACGACCGTATCCAGCCGTTCGACAAAGAGGGTGACGTTGCGCATGCTGGCCAGATAACCGGCACGGGGCGGTGCGCTGCCAGCGTTGCCACTGTCGCCGTTTTCGGCGACCAGCGCGCCGTGGATGGCCATCGCTTGGGCCGCGTACTCCACGCCACAGGCGGCGCCCAGTCGGCCATGGGCTAGTAGCGGATGATGGGGGGCGAGGTGGCTGAGGGTCTGACAACGAATTTGGTTCTTGTCCCAAGCCAGTACCGTGTCGAGCAGGCACATGCTGCCCTGGTGCGGGATGCGGCGGGCGATGTCGTCCCGGTTCAGTGTTGGCGGGCTGTTCAGCACGGCGTGAGTTCCAGCGCCAGTTGCCCGTCGTCCAGATAGGCCAGCACCAGAGGGCCTGCTTTTTTTTGAGCGATGGCCTGTAACAGAGGCAAGGCACGGGCGATGGGAATGGTCTGGCGCAATTGCTCCAACTCTGCATCGAGCAAAGTGTCGGCCGCTGCGTTCGTCAGGAAGCTGCTGCTGGCAAGCGTGATACTGGCCAGGCTGAGCGCGTTGCGCTGGGGGCTAAGGACCAGCGCCACACCCATGGTGTCGGGAATCGCTCGCTTGCTGAGCAGGGGCTCCGGGTAGTCGGTGTCGTAAGCCACCAGCAACACAGGGTGGTCATCGACGACGCACTGAGTGATCGTCTCCAGCAGGCCAGCGGCAAAACTGGCATCGCGCGCGCACAGGACGGAAGAGCTTGTCATGGCGCCACGGGAAATGCTCCAGTAGCCTGAAGCAGCGTTGTGCACCGAGTTGTGAAAGCGGGTCGGTGAGATCAGACGGTCGCCTGAGGCCAGCGCCTGGCAGATCTCGTGGCAATTGACCGCGTCGCCGCTGGACGAGGAAAAAACCGAAGGCA
>JANPNG010000274.1:0-3537 GCA_031427355.1 Hylemonella sp. | reverse complement strand
TCCACAGATTAACCCGCCCCCTACAAAGCGCCTCACCATGCCCAGCAATCAACAAATCCTGCTAGACAACCGCCCTAAGGGCGAAGCCAGCATTGACAACTTCAAACTCGTCAGCCAAGAGACCCCGGCGCTGCAAGACGGCCAGGTGCTGGTGCGCCACCACTACCTGAGCCTTGACCCCTACATGCGCGGCCGCATGAACGATGGCAAGAGTTATGCCGCCCCCCAGCCCCTGGGCGAGGTGATGATTGGCGGCACCGTGGGGGAGGTGGTCGAGAGCCGCCACCCCAAGTTCGCCACAGGCGACAAAGTGGTGGGCATGGGCGGCTGGCAGCAGTACAGCGTGGTCGATGCGAACCAGCTCGGCGCGGTGCGCAAGGTCGATACCACGCACGTGCCGTTGAGTTATTACCTCGGGGCGGTCGGCATGCCCGGCGTCACCGCCTGGTACGGCCTGGTCAAAATCATTGAGCCCAAGGCGGGCGAGACCGTTGTGGTCAGTGCCGCCACGGGTGCGGTGGGCAGCGCTTATGCCGCCCTGGCCAAGGCGCGTGGTTGCCGCGTGGTGGGCATCGCAGGCGGGCCAGACAAGTGCAAGTACGCCGTGGACGAACTCGGCTTTGACGCCTGCGTAGATTACAAACTGTTCAAAGACGCCGCATCCTTGTCGCAAGCCCTCAAAGACGTGTGTCCCAATGGCATTGACGGTCATTTTGAGAACGTGGGTGGCCTGGTGCTCGACGCCGTGATGCTGCGCCTGAACGCCTTTGGTCGCATCGCCGTGTGCGGCATGATCGCCGGCTACGACGGCCAGCCACTGCCCATGGCCTACCCGGCCTTGATTCTGTCCAACCGGCTCAAAGTGCAGGGCTTCATCGTCAGCGAACACATGGAGGTGTGGCCCGAAGCCCTCAAAGAATTGGGCATGTTGGTGGCCACCGGCAAGCTGCGCCCGCGTGAATCCATCGCCCAAGGCATTGCCGCCGCACCGGAGGCTTTTCTGGGCTTGCTCAAAGGTAAAAACTTGGGCAAGCAACTGGTCAAGCTGATCTAAAAACCACCCAGCCTCGCTGGATTAACCACGCTGGAAAGGGACTCATGATGCACTCCACCCATGACGTCTTTAACCAAGCCGAGCCGCTGGTCGGCTACAACCTGTTCAGCACCAACCAGGCCCTGCGTGACGCGCTTAAATTCAACGCCCCGGCGCTGGACACAGCCCCGTTGCAAGCCCTGGGCGCTCAGCTAGGCACGGCAGACATGCAAACCCATGCGCGCCTGGCCAATGCGCATCCCCCCGAGCTGCGCAGCCATGACCGCGTTGGCCACCGCATCGACGAAGTTGAATTTCACCCGAGCTATCACGCTCTGATGTCTGCGGCCACAGCGGCAGGCCTGCACGGCACGCCTTGGGCTGCTGGCGTTCACACTAGCCCTCATGTCCTACGCGCCGCAGGCTTCATGCTCTTTACCGAGCTGGAGCCCGCCGTGCTGTGCCCCATCTCCATGACCTACGCGGTCACGCCTGCGCTGCGTGGCAATGCGGCGGTTTACAAAGATTGGGCGCCCAAGCTCACCAGCCGCACTTACGACCCAGCACTCAAACCCTTCTCACAAAAAGCCGGTGTGACCATGGGCATGGGCATGACCGAGAAGCAAGGTGGCTCTGACGTGCGCGCCAACACCACACAGGCCCGCCCTGATGGCACCGACGCCTGGGGCCAGCGCTTTCGCATCACTGGGCACAAATGGTTTTTCTCGGCCCCCATGTGCGACGCCTTCCTGGTGCTGGCGCAAAGCCCCGCCGGTTTGAGCTGCTTCTTCCTGCCCCGTGTGCTGGAGGACGGCACGCGCAACGCCGTGCACCTCCAGCGCCTCAAAGACAAGCTCGGCAACCAAGCCAACGCCAGTTCCGAGGTCGAGTTTCTTGACGCCACCGCCTGGCTGGTCGGGGAGGAAGGGCGCGGCGTGCCGCAAATCCTGGAGATGGGCAGCATGACCCGGCTCGACTGCGCCCTGGGCACCAGCGGGCTGATGCGCCAGGCCCTGAGCATCGCGCTGCACCACACGGCACAGCGCCAAGCCTTTGGCAAACGGCTGATCGAACAACCCTTGATGCGCAATGTGCTCGCCGATCTTGCTATCGAAAGTGAAGCTTCTTGCGCACTATCTATGAGACTTGCGCGGGCTTTTGACCATCAAAACGACGTACACGAGCAAGTCATGGCCCGCCTGCTCACGCCCATTGCCAAGTTCTGGGTCTGCAAACGTGGCAGCCACTTTGCGCAAGAAGCCATGGAGTGCCTGGGCGGCAACGGCTACGTGGAGGAGGGCGGCGCGGGCATCATGGCGCGCATCTACCGCGAGATGCCGCTCAACTCCATCTGGGAAGGTGCGGGCAACATCATGGCGCTCGATCTGCTGCGCGCCCTGCGCCAGGCCGACACGGCTACCGCCCTAACACAGGAACTGGCACCTGCCAACGGGGCTCACCCCGCGCTGGACCGTCTGGCCGCAGCGCTGCCCACCCGTGTGGCGCACATGGCCACCGAGGTAGAGGCCCGCCGTCTGGCGCAGGACGTGGCGCTCGCCGTGCAGGCCGCGCTGCTGTACCAGAGCGCGCCTGCAGCGGTGTTTAGCGCTTTTTGCGACTCGCGCCTGGGAGGCAACTGGGGTCACACCTTTGGCACACTGGGCAGTCAAACCGACTTTGATGCCATCCTCCAACGCGCCATGCCGCAATGACCAGCGCAATGACGCGCATCACAGCCAAGGAGCTGACACGATGATCACGAACTTCAAAGGCAAAACCGCCGTCTTGACCGGCGCGGCCTCCGGCTTCGGCCTGGCGTGCGCGCGCATCGGCGCGCGCCTGGGCATGAACCTGGTGCTGGTGGACGTGCAGCAAGACGCGTTGAACCGGGTGGCCACCGAGCTACAGGCCGAAATGCAGGCCGAGCTGCAGGCCATGGGTGCACAGGTGTTGGTCATGCAGGTGGACGTGTCAGACGCAGCGCATATGGAGAGCCTCGCGCAGCGCGTGCAAGAGCGCTTTGGCGCGCCGCATTTCGTCTTCAACAACGCCGGTGTGGGCGCGGGCGGCTTGATCTGGGAAAACTCCCTGCAAGACTGGCAGTGGGTGCTGGGCGTCAACCTCATGGGCGTGGTGCATGGCGTGCGCTGCTTTACGCCCATGATGCTGGCAGCCGCGCGTCAAGACCCAGCGTGGCAGGGCCACATCGTCAACACCGCCAGCATGGCCGGGCTGCTCAACCCGCCCAATATGGGCATCTACAACGTCAGCAAACACGCGGTGGTGAGCCTGAGCGAAACGCTCTACCAAGACCTGGCCCTGGTCACCGACCAGATCAGCGCCTCTGTGCTGTGCCCGTATTTTGTGCCCACGGGCATTCACCAAAGTGAACGCAATCGCCCCGCCAATTTGCCCGCTGCCAACGCAAGCCTCAGCCAACGCGTGGGCCAATCCACGCTGGACAAGGCCGTGGTTTCCGGCAAAGTGTCCGCCGCCGAAGTGGC
>JANPNG010000273.1:0-2068 GCA_031427355.1 Hylemonella sp. | reverse complement strand
TCTGGAACACCGCCTCGGCGCGCTCACGGTATTCATCGCGGCCCGTCAGTTCGTGCAGCCGCAGCAGCGCGAACACGCTGGTCGAGGTTCCCGATGGCCAGGCGTGGTCTTGCGGCGAGCGCGGACGGTGCACGAGCCGCTCGCCGTCCTTCTGCGTGAAGTAAAACCCGTCGTCCCAGAACTTATCGAGGATCAGGTCGACAAGACTCTCGGCGCGTTCGAGGTCCCGTTTGTCGAAACCTGATTCATAGAGGTCGATGAGCGCGTTGGCCAAAAACGCGTAGTCGTCGAGGAAGCCTGGCACCTTGGCCACGCCGTCCTTCCAGGCACGATAGATGCCACCGTCCGGCAGGCTCATCCTCTGCAGCAGGAAGTCGGCTGCGCGCCGCGCGGACTGAAGGTACAAAAGCTGCCCGGTTGCCTGGTAAGCGGCGCACAGGCCCTGGATCATGAGCGCGTTCCATCCCAGCTTGAAATTGAATTCTGTTCATTGCCATGGCGTACGCCTCAGTGCTGTATAAAACATCAGTATATTTCATGCGGCTGTCTGAGGCAAGGTGCTAATCAGGAAGGATTATGAGTTTGCCACTAAAGCGCAGTGCCTAGGCAAATCAAGCATTCATGATCGTAACCGAGGAAAGCTAAAAGTACTTACGGGACAACAACTTAGCGTAATTTGGCGAATTCACCCAAACATGATGACTGTACCGCCACTGTACCGAAAATGACGTGGCGTCAAGGCCTCATGAGTCCAATGAAAAACATTCGGACGTCCTCCGATAGTAAGAAACGCGACCGGCGCATTAAGACTGATTGCAGGCATTCGCCTTCACCCTGTCAAATACCAGCGGCGGACAAATGTAGACCTTGTCACTCTTCTGCGAAACTCAACCGGCCAGCTTCGGTCGAAGACAATGAACCGAGATTGTCCATTAGCCCCACCCGACCCAGAAGGCGGTCGGTTTCAGCAGCGATTCCTAATGGATACCATTGGGAATTCCCAATGAAATCAATGGTTCAGTCCAAAGCGAGGCAATCCTATGGCACCCCCAGACCCGTTTGAGGTGAAGTTCACCAGCCGCGAGGTATCGGCCTGGGGCGGTTTGGCCCTTTTGAAGCGCATGCTTGACGGCATGGGCTTCAAATCTGCCGTGCAAAGCTGGGAGCTACCCCAGCCCGGCTCCAACCGGGGCTACGCGCCCGAACAACTCATCGAACAAATGATTGTCAGCATCTGGTGTGGGGCTGCTCGCTTCTCTCACGCCGACATCACTCGGCTGGACACCACCTTGATGCGCTTGTTTGGCTGGGGCCGTGCAGCGGGCCACAAAGCCATCGTGCGCTTGTTCCAGCGCTTTGACCAACCCAGCGCAACCCGCGTACAGACGAGCGGCTACCAGTGGCTCTTTAACAAGCTGGGCTTGAGGCCCGTCACACTGGATGTGGACTCCAGCGTGCTGACCCGCTGGGGCTCACAAATTGAAGGTGGCGCGAAGGGCTACAACCCCAAACACCATGGCCGCGCCAGCCACCACCCGCTCTTGGCCTTCGTGGCCGATTGGCGCTTGGTAGCCAACTTCTGGCTGCGCCCCGGCAACACCAGCTCATCGAACAACGTGCTGGCCTTTATCGAGGCGACGCTGACGAATTTGGGCACCACGACCGTGGGCCTGTTCCGTGCTGACAGCGGGTTTTACGTAAGCGTTCCGCAAACCCATCTTTCACCAATGCATTGAAGCTGCGATGCTGGCGTCTTTGCAATCAACGAGCAGGGCGAGGTGGACATGGATCGACAGCAAATGGAGCGCTGCCTGGAGCAGGTCGCGGCCTATCGGGCCTGGGGTCAGAAGGCCCATGCATGGGCCGCGGCCAACGGCGTTTCAATGCGCGCAATCGCCAGCTGGTGCGCCCATGCGCGGCGCTGGCAGGCGCGTCTTGACGGCGTGCGCCTTGAGCCCAGACCCGCACCCAAGCCCGGCAGCTTCGTTGCCGCACGCGTAGCGCCAGGCGCTGCCGCCCCGAGCTGCGTGCGCGTTGAGTTCAGCGCCGGCGCCGTCCGGCTCGATCT
>JANPNG010000272.1:0-3243 GCA_031427355.1 Hylemonella sp. | reverse complement strand
CGGTCTTTGAGCATGCCTTTGCTCTCAAACGACAGGGTGGCCAGGGCGAAGCCGCGTTCATGGTTCTCACGCGGCTGCAAGCGGTAGCTACAGTCTTCAACAAAAAACTCAGGCCACAAATCCCACTGGCCTGAATCCACTGCCGAGGCGTAGTCGGCATAGAGCTGGGTCAGCGCGTGGTAGTCATCAAAAGTCATCAAAGTCATTCTTCGGCCTCCATCACTTTGCGCCAGTACTCGTACATGCCGCGAATCAAAGTCTCGGTCACCATGTGGTCGGTGTCGCCCACCTCGCGCCCGCCCAGCTCGGCCAGCGTGCGGTGAAAGGGCTTTTGCACAAAGCCTTTTTGCGACAACTCGATCACCTCGCCATCGTCGGCCGAGACAAAGCCCGCAGGGCCAAACAGATTGGCCTGGCGCAAGCGGCGTTGGGTCATCTCCGCGCTGTCATCCTCAAAGCCGAAATGCGTCCACACAAAGTCAAACGCGCCGGGGCCGCTGGGTTGGATGTGCCGGGTGGACACACTGTTGACCTGCTGCTGCAAGATGACGCTGGGGAACAGTGTCAACATCACGGCGGTGGGGCCGTCCCACCAGGACTCAGGCGCAATATCAAGAAAGCGCGGGTCGTGGAGTTGCATGCTTTCTTTGAAGCTCGACACCTGCGTGACTTCATCGGCTTTGCCACTGGCCCCCCGGGTGGAGATCATGGCAGCATGGCGGTGGTGAGCATCCATCAAGAGTTGCGATTTGTTGTCCGCGCGCCAGAGGCCAAAGGTGACAAACCAGGTGTGCAGCAGGCCGGGGTGGTAGGGGTCTTTGATGTTCTCTTGCATCAGCTTCCAGTTGCCCGGAATGCGCTGGCGGTTGTAGCCCAGCAGCGTGAGCTTGCGGCCATTGAACAGCCTATCGAAGTAGCCCAGCATGGCAGGCCCCATGAAGTCTTCAAACGACTCCACCTCAGCATCGAAGGACGCAAACACCACGCCACCGCGCACCGCCACGCGCAATTTGTTCAGGCCATGGTCGGTGGTTTTAAAGTCAGCCGGCATGCCGCCGTTAACCTTGCCGTCTTGCTTGACGCCACGGCGAAAGGGCACGCCTTGCAAGTCGCCCTGCAAGGTGTAGCTCCACTGGTGGTAGGGGCAGACAAAATCTTTGCGGTTGCCATGGCGCTCGCGGCAAAACTGCATGCCCCGGTGGGCGCAGACGTTTTCAACAACGTTGATCTCACCCGTAGCGTCACGCACCAGGATGACCGAGCGCTCACCAATGACTGTGCGCTTGAAGTCGCCGGGGTTGGGGATTTCAGCCTCCAAGCCCACATAGCACCAGTGCTTGCGGTAGAAGAAACGCTCCAGCTCTTTTTTGTGCAGCTCTTCGCTGGTGTAGGCCATGAAGGGGATGCGGCTGGTGCCATCGGTTTCCCAATGGATTGCTTTCGGAAATACGGGGGATGGGGTGTCCATGGTGCTGTCGTCCATTCAAACGTCTTTGGATAAAGGCAATGATGACTCGATTATAAAAATAGACCAATAGAATAATGTGAATACACAATATAGATATTATGAATATAAAGCCGCTCGGAGCGTCACATGGAACTCAAAGACATTGATCTCAACCTGCTGGTGGTCTTCAACCAGTTGCTCATCGAACGACGGGTCTCCAAAGTCGCCGAAACGTTGGGCTTGTCGCAACCCACCGTCAGCAATGCGCTGGCCCGTCTGCGCAAATTGACCAACGATCCCCTGTTCCTGCGCACGACGCGGGGGATGGAGCCGACTCCGTTTGCTGATCGACTGGCCGAACCGGTCACCCAGGCGCTGCGGCTGATCCACAGCGCGGTCAACCAGGAGACCCCTTTCAACCCTGCCACCGCCAAGCGCGCTTTCACGCTGGGGATGACCGACATTGGCGAGATCTACTTCCTGCCCAAGTTGATGGAAGAACTCGACCGCGTCGCGCCGGGTGTGACGGTCAGCACCGTGCGCAACACCACCGTTAATTTGAAGGATGAGATGGAAGTGGGGCACGTTGACTTGGCGGTCGGGCTATTGCCCCAGCTCAAGGCGGGCTTCTTTCAGCGCAGCTTGTTCAAGCAACGTTATGTCTGCATGTTTCGCCAGGGCCACCGGCTCGATCAAGGCCACATCTCATTGGCCGAGTTCACACAGACCGACCATGTGGTCGTGGTATCGGAGGGCACTGGTCACAGCAAAATCGACGCCCTTCTGGAGCGCAGCGGTATTGTGCGCAAGGTGCGTCTCACCGTGCCCCACTTTGTGGCGGTCGGGCACATCTTGCAGCACACCGATATGGTGGCCACCGTGCCGGAGCGCCTTGCACAGGCGCTTGTTCAGCCATTCAACCTGTCCTACGTCAGCCACCCCGCCACGCTGCCCGAGGTCGCCATCAACGTGTTCTGGCATGCCAAAGTCCACAAAGACCCCGCCAATGAGTGGCTGCGCGGTTTGATCTGCCAGGTTCATGCCGACCCGCACTAGGCAGTGATGAAGCGTGTGGGTTCATGAGGGCTTTGGCCGATAAAAACCAATCGCTTGATTTGCATCAAATCTAGCTCCCATTTCAACATTGACGCAGGCCAAACACCGGCCTAGATTGGAGTTGTACCAAGGGAGATCGAAATGCCACCTTTACTCAAATCAACGATCCCACTGCGAGAGCTACAACGCATCCGCCAATGGCATCTGGCGCACCGCGCGGAGCACCCGCTGGAGTACCAGCTATGGGACGCCGTATTGACCGTCTGGCTCATGGGCTGGGTCGGCTGGTTGCCCGCTTATGCGATGGATGACTGGTGGCTGGCATCCTTGTGCGCTCTGTCCATGTTCTTACCGCAGTTGTATATGGACTGGCGCGCACGGGCACATGTGAATCAAAAATTGCGCTGCGACTGGATGGCTGCCCGCAATTGATGCGGCCACGCGGTGTCTACTGCCGTGCCGTGCGCACGTTCGGCGGCATGGCCTGCGCCGTGCTGGTGCGAAAGGGGTTGATGTCCAGCCCGCCGCGCCGCGTGTAGCGTGCATACACCGTCAACTTCAGCGGCTTGCAGCGCGTCCACAGGTCCATGAAGATACGCTCGACACATTGCTCATGGAACTCGTTGTGGTTGCGAAAACTCACCAGGTATTGCAGCAGTCCTTCCTGGTTGATTTGTGGGCCCGAGTAACTGATTTGCACGCTGCCCCAGTCGGGCTGGCCGGTGACCAGGCAATTGCTT
>JANPNG010000271.1:0-2943 GCA_031427355.1 Hylemonella sp. | reverse complement strand
CGCAGGCAAGCTGCGTGATCTGAGCGCCGTGGTCAAAGACATCGGCCCCGATCAACTGAGTGATGCGGTCTTGGCCAAGTTGCTCAAACTCAAGACCGACAAGCTGCCCCTGGTGCGCGGCAAGCCCCGCATGGGCTGCCCGGTGAACGGCGTGGGCAAGTTCATCGCCATTGGCTTGAACTATTCCGACCACGCCGCCGAGTCCGGCATGCCCATCCCTAAAGAGCCGATCGTTTTCACCAAAGCCATCAGCTGTATTCAGGGGCCGGACGACAACGTGATGCTGCCCAAGGGCTCGGTCAAGGGGGACTGGGAGGTGGAGCTTGCTGTGGTCATTGGCACCAAAGCACGCTATGTGTCGCAAAAAGACGCCCTCAATTTTGTGGCGGGCTATTGCGTTTCTAACGACGTGAGTGAACGCGAATTTCAACTGGAGCGTGGCTCGCAGTGGGACAAGGGCAAGGGCTGCGACACCTTCGGCCCTCTCGGCCCTTGGTTGGTGACGCGCGATGAGATCACCAACCCGCAAAAGCTGGCCATGTGGCTGGACCTGAACGGCGAGCGCATGCAGACCGGCAACACCAAAACCATGATCTTCAACGTGGCCAAGATTGTGAGCCACTTGAGTCAGTTCATGACCCTGATGCCGGGCGATGTGGTGATCACCGGCACGCCACCGGGCGTCGGCTTGGGTCACAAGCCGCCGCTCTACCTCAAGAAGGGCGACGTGATGACGCTGGGCATTGAGGGCTTGGGTGAGCAGCGCCAAGTGGTCGTGCCCTTCAAGCTGTAAACAAAAAAATGAGAGGGGACTTGCGCCCCTCCTTTTTTTGCTACAAAATAGCACGGTCGTTCTATTTAATGCTCGTCTGAGCCGTCCACCGCATGTTTGTTCACGCCCTCACTGCCAAGAAAGTCCGAGCTACGGTCGCTGCTGCGCCCGAAGGCCGCGCTTTGCAAAAAGGGCAGCAGACCAAGTTGGCCATTGTGGATGCCGCACTCGGCCTGGCCACACAAATCGGGCTGGAGGGTTTGAGCATTGGCGCGGTGGCGGAAGTCATGCGCATGAGCAAGTCCGGCGTGTTCTCGCATTTCGGTTCGCGCGAGGAATTGCAGATTTCAGTGATTCGTGAGTATTTCCATCGTTTCGAGCAGGAGATTTTTTACCCCGCCATGCAAGCGCCCCGAGGTTTGGCGCGCATTCGTGCATTGTTTGCCCACTGGATGAAGCGCGTCGCGATTGAGATCCAGTCGGGGTGCATTTTCATCAGCGGTTCGGTGGAGTTTGATGACCGCACGGGCCCGGTGCGTGATGCACTGGTCAGCGCAGTGCAAACCTGGTTAGCTGCCGTGCGTCGTGCGGTGTCCCAGGCCAAAGAGACGGGTGAACTTTTTGCCGATGCAGATGAGCATCAGATTGTTTTTGAAATCCATGGTCTCATCCTGGCGATTCATTTCGAAGCCCGTTTCCTCAAAACCCCGGGCGCTGTTGCGCGCGCTCAACTCGGTTTTGATCACATGTTGTCCCGTTACGTTCGCCCCAGTTCCCAAGCCCCCCAAGCCCGCAAGTCCGTTAAAAATATCAAGGAGTAAGTTCATGCCCATCTACACCCCGCCCCTGCGTGACATGCAATTCGTCATGCACGAAGTGCTCAAAGTCAGCGATGAACTCAAGGCGCTGCCTAAGCATGCTGACATTGACGTTGACACGATCAACGCCGTGTTGGAAGAAGGCGGCAAGTTCGCGACTGAGGTGACCTTCCCGCTCAACATCAGCGGCGACACCGAGGGTTGCAAGCTGGACCAAGCCACGCATGAAGTCACCGCCCCCAAGGGCTTCAAAGAAGCCTACGCACGGTACGTGCAAGGCGGCTGGGCCGCGTTGAGTTGCGATCCGGCTTACGGTGGCCAGGGCTTGCCCTTTGTGGTGAACCAGTGTTTTTACGAAATGCTGAATTCAGCCAACCAGGCCTGGACCATGTACCCCGGTCTGAGCCACGGGGCCTACGAGTGTCTGCATGCACACGGTACAGACGCTCAAAAATCTATCTACCTCCCCAAAATGGTGAGCGGCGAGTGGACGGGCTCCATGTGCCTGACCGAACCGCTCTGCGGCACCGATCTGGGTCTGCTGTCTACCCGCGCCTCACCACAGGCTGACGGCAGCTACAAGCTCACCGGAACCAAAATCTTCATCAGCGCGGGTGAGCATGACCTGGCCTCCAACATCGTGCACCTGGTGCTGGCGCGTTTGCCCGATGCGCCGCCTGGTAACAAGGGCATCAGCCTGTTTGTCGTGCCCAAGTTCAATGTCAATGCCGACGGCACCTTGGGCAGCCGCAACGGCATTTACTGTGCGGGCCTGGAACACAAGATGGGCATCCACGCCAACTCCACTTGCCAAATGGTGCTGGAAGAGGCTGTGGGCACACTGGTGGGCCAACCCAACAAGGGCCTGCCCGCTATGTTCGTGATGATGAATGCCGCCCGGCTCGGGGTGGGCAACCAGTCGCTTGGTCTGACCGAAGTCGCCTATCAAAACGCACTGGCGTATGCCAAAGATCGCTTGCAGATGCGCTCGCTTTCAGGCGTCAAAGCCAAAGACAAACCAGCAGACCCCATCATCGTGCACCCTGATGTGCGCAAGATGCTGCTGACCGCCAAAGCCTATGCCGAAGGCGGCCGCGCGCTGGCCTGCTACTGCACGTTGCTGCTTGACAAGGAGTTGAACCACCCGGATGAAAAAGTGCGCAGTGACAGCGCCGAAATGTTGGCCTTACTCACCCCCATCGTCAAAGCCTTTTTGACTGACAACGGCTACCAAGCCACCACCATGTGCCAGCAGGTATTCGGCGGCCACGGCTACATCAAGGAATGGGGCATGGAGCAGCATGTGCGCGATGCCCGGATCAACATGATTTACGAAGGCACCAACACCATCCA
>JANPNG010000270.1:0-9820 GCA_031427355.1 Hylemonella sp. | reverse complement strand
ACGTCACGAGTCAGACGCAGGGCGTGAATGCCGTGGGGCTCCAACGCGTCCTCGGGTTGCGGCGCGCACCTTGCTGCCGTCTGCGCGCACGCAATGCGGTTTGATGGCCTGCGCCACTGCCGGGCCGATAGTCAAGTTCGGCACGTAATGGTTGTCCATCACGTCGAAATGAATCCAGTCCGCGCCCCCGGCGATGACGGCCTGGAGCTCGTCACCCAGGCGGGCAAAGTCGGCGGAGTGGATGGAGGGGGCGATGCGGAAGGTCATGGCGGGATTTTAAGGCCCTGGCCAGTTGAGGACAGAGCTGGTGCACTGCGTGTCACTGCGGTCTGTCCCCCAAGTTTTCAGGATACGATTGCCCCATGGCCAAGTATCAAATTCTCACGGAAGTCCTGCCCCGCTATTTGCCGGACCAATCCGCTCCGGAGCAGGGCATTTTCTCGTTCGCCTACACGGTGTCCATTACCAATGCCGGTGAAGTGGCAGCGCAGCTAATCTCCCGCCAGTGGAACGTCAACGACGCCGCTGGTCACACCGAACGCGTGCGCGGCCTGGGCGTGATCGGACAGCAGCCCCTGCTGCAACCCGGCCAGACTTTTGAGTACACCAGCGGCACACGCCTGCGCACGCCCACCGGCACCATGCACGGCAGCTACTTCTTTGTCGCCGAAGACGGGGAGCGTTTTGACGCCGACATCCCCATGTTCGTGCTCGACGCCCTGAGCGCGGGCGGTAGCACCCGCACCCTGCACTAGGCCACCAACAGGTCTCAGCAATGCGCGACCTACCCAGTTTGCTTGATGCCCTGGACCCCCAAGCCCCGCTGGTGCAGCGGCATTTATGGTTGATTGCTTTTCTCGACTGGGTTCGGGGCCATGCCCACTCGGCCCCCGACGCCTTGGCCCGCGTTCAGATGTTTCTCGATGTCGTGCAAGCCCGCCCGACCTTGCAGGCGAAGCTGCAAGCTTGGTGGCAAACCCTGATCGACACGGTGGACGGCACCACGCTGTTGGCCGACCACGGTTTCGCGCAGCGCCCTGCTTTTGTCAGCGAACTTTTTGGCCGACTGCGTCGAAAAATCCTGCCAGCCACCCCTGAAACCCGCGATTCATCCGAGCTGTTTTCCCTGCTCTTCCCCGAAGGCTTTGACGCCCAATGGCTGGGACAGCTGGATGCATCGACCGTGGCGCGATTGGCACAGCTCTTAGGGCATCAGGCGACGACCGAGCCCACACCGTGGCAACAGGCTTTGATGGACGCCATCACCTATTGCGTCAGCCAAGTCCGCTCCACCGGTTTTTCCCCAGAGCTGCGCCTGCGCATGAGCGATTCGGCACGCGAAGCCCAGGCCTTTCACACCCTGGCCGCCGATTTTGACGCCGTGCTGGCGGCGTTGAAAACTAGCCCCCGCAATGACGCCCACCTCGGTGCGGCGGTGCACCACTTCAAGACACAACTCGACGCCTGCCGACAGGCCGCCGCCAGCGTGTACCCCCATCTGGATGAGCACGGCATCTCGGTGGACATGGTGTTTCGTCTGCGCCAGTTGCGCGAGCGGGTGCTGCGCATCCGCGAGCTGCTGGACTGCCTGCTCTCGCCCACCCCGGCCTTGAGTGCGGCCCAACTCCTGGCGCGCCTGGTCCTGGTAGGGCAGCAAAGCCGCAGCATCCGCGCCCTGGTGGCCAGCAACTCCTCGCTGCTGGCCGCCAAGGTCACCGACCGCAACGCCGAGTCGGGGGAGCACTACATCACCCGCACCTCAGCCGAGTACCGCGACATGCTCCGCAAGGCCGCCGGGGGCGGTGCCGTGGTCTCCCTCACCACGCTGCTCAAGTTCATGCTGCTCACGCTGGGCCTATCGGCCTTTTGGAGTGGTTTTTTTGCAGGCCTGAATTACGCCTTCAGCTTCATGCTCATCCAGTTCCTGCACTGGACCCTGGCCACCAAACAACCCGCCATGACGGCACCGGCCATGGCCGCCAAACTCAAGGAACTCGCAGAGCCCGGTGCAGTGGCCTTGTTTGTGGACGAAGTCACCCATCTGGTGCGCTCCCAGGTGGCGGCCGTCATGGGCAATCTGGCTCTTGTCGTGCCTTGCGTGCTGCTGATCAGCGCTGGCTACGTCTGGTTCTCAGACCAAGCCGTGATTGATGCGAGCAAGTCCGAGCAGGTGTTTGCCAGCCTCACGCTGATCGGCCCGACGGCTTTCTTTGCCGCGCTGACTGGTGTGCTGCTGTTTGCCTCCAGCATCGTGGCGGGCTGGGCGGAGAACTGGTTTGTGCTGCGCCGGCTCGACTCGGCCCTGCGCTACAACCCGCGCATCACCGCCGCGCTGGGTGTAGCGCGCGCTGAGCGTTGGGCGCGCTTCATGCGCAACAACATTTCGGGGCTGGCGGCCAACATCTCCTTAGGGCTGATGTTGGGTTTGCTACCGGCGTTTGCCACGTTTTTTGGTCTCGGGCTGGACGTGCGGCATGTGACCCTGTCCGCCGGCCAACTGGCCCTGGCGGGTGCCACTTTCGGCCTGGATGTTTTCAAAATTCCGGCCTTCTGGTGGGCGCTGGCGTCGGTGCCGCTCATTGGTATTCTTAACGTGGGCGTGAGTTTTTACTTCGCCTTGGGGCTGGCCTTGCGGGCACACAACGTCAGCGGTCTGGACCGCGCGCGCATCCGATCAGCCCTCTGGGCACGGGTGCGTAGCGCGCCGCTGAGCTTCCTCTGGCCCGCCCATGAGCCTGCGGGGGAGGACATCAGCCATGGGTGAGTTCGACCTGATTGAGCGCTACTTTAAGCGCCCCGCGCAAGGTGCCGCCCTTGGGGCAAGCCCAGGCGTGAGCCCCAGCGTTGCCCTGAGCATTGGCGACGACTGCGCCCTGCTCCAGCCCCGCCCCGGCACGCAACTGGCCATCTCCAGCGACATGCTGGTCGAAGGCCGTCACTTCTTCCCTGATGTCGATCCCGCCCACCTCGGCCACAAGGCCTTGGCCGTCAACCTGAGCGATCTGGCCGCGTGTGGGGCTCAGCCCTTGGCCTTCACCCTGGCGCTGGCCTTGCCCAGTGCTGACGAAGCCTGGTTGGCCGCCTTCTCACGCGGCCTGTTCGCGCTGGCCGACGCGCACGGCTGCGCGCTGATCGGCGGGGACACCACCCAAGGCCCGCTCAACATCTGCATCACCGTCTTTGGCGAGGTGCCTGTGGTGGCGGGCAAAAGCCAGGCCCTGCTGCGCTCGGGTGCCCGAGCGGGGGATGATCTTTATGTCAGCGGCACGCTGGGCGATGCCCGGCTGGCGCTGGACGCCCTGCGCGGCACGATCCAACTGCCCACTGAGGTGCTGGCCCAGGCCCGCCAGCGGCTGGAGGAACCCACGCCGCGCGTGGCGCTCGGCATGGTGTTGCGCGGCATCGCCACCGCCGCCATTGACGTGAGCGACGGCCTGCTGGGTGACCTGCGGCATGTGCTCAAGGCCTCTCAATGTGGCGCCACCATCGACACCTCAGTTGCTATTCAATTAATAGCCTCTAACGCAAGTAAATCATGGCCTGCAGGCCAATTTGATGCTGAAATCAACCTCCAAAACCGGCTAAATTGGGTACTGGCCGGTGGCGACGACTACGAACTGCTGTTCACCGCCCCCGCAAGCGCCCGAGCCGCTGTGTTGGAGGCCGCCCGCACCAGCGCCACCCCCGTCACCCGCATCGGGCGCATAGATTCAGAATCCGGCCTGCGCCTGGTGGATGCCAATGGGCAGCCGATGAGCGACACGTTCGCATCTTTCGATCATTTCAAGTAAGACCGCCTTTGCTCATTCACTACGTCACTACGAAACGCCGCCACACCCGGATGCCCAGCCTTTGGAGAACCCCATCACCCCCCTCATGACCCGTCCCACAGCCCGCTTCATGCTGGCCCACCCAGCGCACGCCATTGCCCTGGGTTTTGGCTCGGGCCTGAGCCCCAAAGCCCCGGGCACGGTGGGCACACTGTGGGCTTGGCTGGCGTTTTTGGTGCTGCAACCGTGGATGAACGACACGCGCTGGGCGCTGCTGATCGTCGCCGCGCTTCCGCTGGGCTGGTGGGCCTGCACCATCACCGCGCGCGACATGGGCATCGCCGACCCCGGCTCCATCGTGTGGGACGAGGTGCTGGCTTTTTGGTTGGTGCTGTGGCTGGTCACACCCGCCGGTTGGGTCGATCAGTGTCTGGCCTTTGGCCTGTTCCGTTTTTTTGATGCCGTCAAGCCCGGTCCAGTCGCCTGGGCCGACCAGTTATTCCACGCGCAAGCGCGCTCCGGCACAGCGAACGGCTGGCGGTTGGCGGGGCTGGGCATCCTGTTCGACGACCTGGTGGCGGCTGCTTGCACGCTGCTGGCAATGACTTTGTGGCGCATCGCATGAGCATCAATTCGCTATCCAATCAGGAGCTACTCACGCTACCGTTTGTTGGATCTGTGGCCGATTTGATTCTGAAAAAAGGCTTCAAGCTGGTCACCGCCGAGAGCTGCACCGGCGGCGGGGTGGCGGCGGCCTGCACCGATCTGGCGGGCTCCAGCGACTGGTTTGAGCGCGGCTTCGTCACCTACTCCAACGCGGCCAAGATCGAGTTGCTGGGTGTCGATCCAGCGCTGATCGACGCACACGGCGCGGTGAGCGAAGCCGTGGCGCTGGCCATGGCGCAGGGCGCGTTGGCGCATTCGCACGCCCAGGTGGCGCTGGCTGTCACGGGCGTGGCGGGGCCGAGCGGCGGCAGTCCGGCCAAGCCCGTGGGCACAGTGTGGTTGGCCTGGTGCGCACCGGGCCGGGTTCACACGCAAAAAATGCACTTCCCGGGCGACCGCGCTGCCGTGCGCCACGCCGCTGTCCGCCATGCCTTGCTAGGCCTTCATGCATTGTTAAGGAGTGATTGACATGAGTTGGTTTGAAAGCTTTGAGACCCGCCGCTTCGCGGTCAATGGTGTCGAGATTTTTGCGCGCGTGCCCCGTGATGCACAGGGCACACGCCCGGCCCTGCTCCTGCTGCACGGCTTTCCCCAAACCCATGTCATGTGGCAGCGCGTGGCGCAGCAACTGGCGGCGGACTATTTTGTGGTCATGCCCGATTTGCGCGGCTATGGCGACTCCTCCAAACTGATGGGAACACCTAACCACACCCAAGCCAGCAAGCGGGCGATGGCACAAGACCTGGTGGACGTGATGGACTTGCTGAGCCAACCGCGCTTCTTCCTGTGCGGCCACGACCGCGGTGGTCGTGTGGCGCACCGCGTGGCGCTGGACCACCCGGAGAAAGTGCAGCGCCTGTGCGTCATTGACATTGCCCCCACCTTGGATATGTACAACGCCACTGACATGGCCTTTGCCAGGGCTTATTACCACTGGTTCCATTTGATCCAACCCTGGCCCCTGCCAGAACGCATGATCGGCGCCACGCCCGAGGCCGCGCGCGACTACCTGCACGCCAAGCTGGGCGGTTGGGGCTCCGCCGGTCTGAACTTTATAGAGTCCCAGGCGTTGGCCGAGTACGAGCGTTGTTTTGTCAAGCCAGAAGCCATCCACAGCGCCTGCGAAGACTACCGTGCCAGCGCTGGCATCGACCTGGACCACGACCGCGAGAGCCGCGCCCGTGGCGAGAAGCTGGCATGCGACCTGCTGGTCTTATGGGGTGAGCGCGGCGTGGTGAACAAGCTCTTTCACCCGCTCGAACTCTGGCAAGCGCAATGCGCGGGTCAAGTGAACGGGCAAACACTGCCCGCCGGTCACTTCATTCCCGAAGAATTACCGCAAGCCACAGCCGCGGCCTTGCAAGCATTTTTCAAATAAATGTGGAAGTCCGCCGAGATCAGGACAGCTCGGGGCAATGCTCGGCCTTGAGCCGCCCAAAGACCTGTTGGCTCTGCGCACTCAAGGACTCGGACTTGGCGAGGCTTTCCTCCACACGAGGCGCGGGCTCCAACCAAACCTGCCCATCGGCCAAGGCCACGAAGCTGCCAGAGCGCACAAAATGCCCGCTGCTGTCACGGGTCTGAAGCAGGCCGCAAACCGCTTTGCTGGCAGGGTTTTGCCGCAGCGCATCAAAGTTCACCTTGCCAGGCTCCTTGAGCTGGGCGCGCACCCACTCGCGCGCCTGCGCTTTGGGGGTGTGTGACTTCCACCACACCCAACTACCCGCCGCCGCCAGCGCCACCACGGCCACCACCAGTGTCGCCCCTATCGATGTATTTGTTTTCAATTCACCACCACCTTTCATCACACCAAGCCTGGGTCAATGCATTTTTTGGACGCCCGGACTAGAATCCGCGCTGCTTCCAGTCCTCCCCCTGCACCCCTCATGCAAGGATAGAGTTTATGTGATGCGCCAGATTTAATGAACTCGTAAAGTTAAGTAAACCACGTCTCAGGCCAGAACGGTACAGGTCGGCGTGTGCAAAATGGCCGGCCGAAGCGCATGTCCCTTGAAACCCAACCCCAGCAACTGACGAAAAGATGAACACGAAAAAAACCCTGATCTTGATCGGCCTGATCGGCGTGGTGGCAGCGGGTGTTGCGTACCGACTCAAACCTGCGCCTGAAGAGGTCAAAAAAGGGCCTGCCGAGCAAGCCGTGGGCGTTGCCGTGGCCAAAGCCCAGGACGTGCCCGTCATCGTGGATGTGAATGGTGCGGTAGTGTCGCTCAAGACGGTAGATGTACGGGCACAAGCCACCAATTTACTGGCCAAGGTGCACATCAAGGAAGGCCAGTTTGTGCAAGTGGGCACGCCCTTGTTTTCTCTAGACGACCGCACTGACCGCGCCAATGTTGACAAGGCCAACGCCATCTTGGCGCGTGACCGCACCCTGGGGGCCGATCTGGATCGTCAGTTCGGCCGTGCCGAAGAGTTGAAAGCGAAAAACTTTATCGCGCAAAGCGCTTTGGATACCACGACGGCGCAGCGCGATGCGCAAGTGGCGCTCATCAAATCTGACGAAGCTGCCGTGGCTGCCGCCCAGGTTGCCCTGGGCTACAACACCATTCGCGCGCCGATCTCCGGGCGCACGGGGTTGATCAACGTCTTCCCCGGGTCGCTGATTCTGCCCAACACCACCTCGTTGGTCACGGTCACGCAAATGGACCCGATTGCCGTGCAGTTCACCATTCCCGAGAGCAGCCTGAAAGACCTGCAACTCGCCCTGAAAGAGCAGCAGGACAAGACCAACGTCAAAGTCAAAATTCCGTCCACGGGCGACGAACAAAGCGGTCACCTCTACTTTGTGGACAACGCGGTTGACGCCACCACTGGCACGATCAAGGCCAAGGCCCAATTTGCCAACAAAGACAACCTGCTGTGGCCTGGGCAATTCCTGCAAGTCCGCGTCGAACTGGCGACACTCAAAAACGCCATCACCATCCCGGCAGCGGCCGTCATCACGGGCCTGACGGGCAAGTTTGTCTATGTCGCGGGTGAAGACAACACCGTCAGCAACAAACCCATCAAAGTGCGCCACACCTTTGGCGACAGCATGGCTGTGTCCGGGCTAAAAGAAGGTGACCGTGTCGTGACAGACGGCAAGCAGAATCTGCGTCCTGGCGGCAAAATTCGCGTCATCAGCCCGCAAGCCCCCAAGGCCGCAGGCGCCTCAAGCGACAAGCCCGCAGAAAAAACGGCAGATGCCAGCGCCAAACCCACGGAAGCCAGCAAGCCATGAACCTCCCCCAACTGTGTATCCAGCGGCCGGTCATGACTGTGCTGCTTTGTGTGAGCTGCGTGCTAGCGGGCTGGCTGGCTTACCTCAAGCTTCCGGTCGCCGCCCTGCCGCGCTACAACACGCCGGTGATCAGCGTCACCGCCCAATTCCCGGGTGCCAGCCCGGAAACCATGGCCGCTTCGGTCGCCTTGCCGCTGGAGAAACAGTTCTCCACCATTGACGGCATCAGCGTCATCAGCTCCACCAACATCCTGGGCGCGACCAACATCACGCTGGAGTTCAACGCCGACAAGAACATTGATCTGGTGGCGGTGGACGTGCAGGCCGCCCTGCTGCGCGCCCAACGCCAGTTGCCTATTGAGATGGTCAACCCGCCGTCTTACCGCAAGGTGAACCCGGCCGATGCGCCAGTGTTGTTCGTGGCGATGACCTCGCCCTCCATGAGCTTGTCCGAGCTCAATGAGTACGCCGAAAACCTGATTGCCCCCACCATCTCCACCACCAACGGTGTGGCCCTGGTCAACGTGTTCGGGCAAAAGCGTTACGCCGTGCGCATCAAGGCCAACCCCGACGCGCTGGCCTCACGCGGCCTGACGATGGACGACATCACCACCGCCGTGAACGCAGGCAACTCCAACACGCCGCTGGGCACGCTCGAAGGCCCGCGCCAGTTGCTCACCATCACCACCAACAAACAACTGGTGCGCGGTGTTGATTTTGAAAACATGGTGGTCTCCAGCAAAGGCGGCAACACCGTGCGCCTGCGCGACGTGGCCAACGTGGAAGAAAGCTTTGAGTCGGTGCGCACGGCCGCCAGCTACAACGGTCAGCGCTCCATCATCCTGGCCATTCAACGCCAGCCCAACGCCAACACGGTGGAGGTGATTGACGCCATCCGCAAGCTGCTGCCGCAGTTCAAAACGCAGTTGCCGGAGTCGATTGAAATCTTGCCGCTCAACGACCGCTCGCTGTCGATTCGCGAGGCGATTCATGACGTCAAAATTTCTCTGGCACTGACCGTCGTGCTGGTGATCTTGGTGATTTTTTTGTTCTTGCGCCATGCCGCAGCCACCATCATCCCCACGCTCAGCCTGCCGGTCTCGTTGATCGGCGCCATCGCCCTGCTCTACCCGCTGGGCTACAGCCTGAACAACATTTCGCTCTTGGGCATCACCCTGGCGGTGGGTCTGGTGGTGGACGACGCCATCGTGATGCTGGAAAACATCGTGCGCCACGTGGAAGACGGCATGTCGCCGATGGAGGCCTCGCTCAAGGGCAGCAAGGAAATGGCCTTCACCATTCTCTCTATCTCGGTCTCTCTGGTGGCGGTGTTCATCCCGATCTTCTTCATGCCGGGCGTCATCGGCATGTTGTTCCATGAATTTGCCGTGGTGGTGGCGCTGGCCGTGCTGGTATCGGCTGTGGTGTCGCTGACCCTGGTGCCGATGTTGTGCAGCCGTTTTCTGCCCGCCGGCCACCCGCCCGACAACGCGATGGGTCGTGCCTTTGAGCGCGGCTTCAAAGCCGTGCTGGATGGCTATACCAGCACGCTTGAAATCGCCTTGAAACACCGCCGCTATGTGCTGGCCGTGGCCTTCATCACCTTCGGTCTGACGGTTTGGCTGTTCACCATCAGCCCCAAAGGCTTCTTCCCCGAAGAAGACATGGGACAGATTCAAGTCACCACCGAAGCCAGTGAGGATATTTCCTTCGATGAAATGGCGCGTCTGCAAGCCCGCGCGGCAGAGATCGTCAAAGCCGACCCGGCCGTGGCCTATGTGTCCTCCTTCATCGGCGCTGCGGCCAACAACCCTCAGCCGATCAGCAACGGGCGCATGTTCATCGTGCTCAAGCCGAAAGGCGAGCGCGACAAAATGTCCACCATCGTCGAGCGCATCCGCAACAAAGTGCGCATGCCTGGCTTTGCCATCTTCATGCGGCCGGTGCAAAACTTGCAGCTCGGCGGCAAGGTCAGCAAGAGCCGCTACCAGTACGTGATGCAGAGCGTGAGCGCTGAGTCCTTGAACGAGTGGTCGCTCAAGATGCAGCAAAAAATGCGCGCCGACAACAACTTCCGCGACGTGACCAGTGACTCACAGCTCAGTGGCTTGCAAGCCAATGTGCAGGTGGACCGCGACAAGGC
>JANPNG010000269.1:0-1634 GCA_031427355.1 Hylemonella sp. | reverse complement strand
AAACGCCACCGATGAGTTTTTCAGCAGATTCATCGACTCGCTGGTGAGCGGCGGAATGATGATGCGAATCGCCATCGGCAAGAGAATGTAGCGGTAGGTTTGCGCAGTGGTAAAACCCATCGCCATGCCCGCATAACGCTGACCACGCGGCAGCGCCTGCACACCGGCGCGCACCTGCTCGGCAATGCGGGCCGAAGTGAAGAAGCCCAAGGCGAACACCACCAGCACCAAACTAGGCACTTGCTGGAAGGCCGGGAACATTTTGGGCACCACAAAGTACCAGAGGAAGACCTGCACCAGCAGCGGAATGTTGCGAAACAACTCCACCCAAGCGGTGGCCAGGCGCGCCAGCCCGTGGCTCCAAGGACTGTCTGGCAAGGTACGCAGCGTACCCATCACGACGCCAATGAGCACCGCCACGACCCAAGAGCTGCCCGCCACGGTCAGCGTCCAGCCCCAAGCGTCCATCATCCATTGCAGATAGGTGCGCCCGCTGCCATCGTCGTTAAGAAATACCTGCCAGTCCCAGGACATAAGAAGGGATTACTTCTTCGCGTAATCTTCCATCGGTTTGTCATTCGGCGTGGCCCAAGCGGCCTTGGTGCTCTCGCTCACGGCCAGACCCACTTTGACGTTTTTCGGAGGGATGGGCTGCACAAACCACTTGTCATAGAGCTTGGCGATCTCGCCCGACTTCATCATGTCTTTGAGCGTGTCGTCCGCCAGCTTCTTGAAGGCCGGGTCGTCCTTGCGCAACATGATGGCAATGGGCTCGACCGACAGCACTTCGCCCACGATTTTGAAGTCAGCCGGGTTCTTGGCATTGGCGATGTTGCCCGCCAGGATGGAGCCGTCCATCACAAAGGCGTCTGCGCGGCCCGATTCCAGCAGCAGGAAGCTGTCGGCGTGGTCTTTGCCGTACACCTCTTTGAAATCGATATTGTTGGCACGTTCGTTTTTGCGCAAGGTTTGCACCGAGGTGGTGCCGGTGGTGGTGGCCACGTTTTTGCCATTGAGCTGGGTCAGCGAGGTGATGCCGGAGTTGGCCTTGACGGCCATGCGTACTTCTTCTACAAAGGTGGTCACGGCAAAGGCCACATCTTTTTGTCGTGTCGCGTTGTTGGTGGTGGAGCCGCACTCGATATCGACCGTGCCGTTTTGCGTCAGCGGGATGCGATTTTGCGAGGTAACGGACTGGTGCTTCACGTCCAGTTTTTTGCCGACCGCCTTTTCCACATTGGCCACGATGTGCTGGCACAGCTCCACGTGAAAGCCAGCGTACTTGCCCTCACCCAAGGTGTAGGACAACGCGCCTGAAGAGTCGCGCACACCCATGGTGATGCTGCCAGAGGCTTTGACTTTGGCCAGGGTGTCATTGGCCTGCGCGAGGGCGCTGCCAACCGTGAATGCCATAACGGCGAGTGCCAACACATGCTTTGTCATACGGTCTCCAACTTGAAATTATTAAGAACACAACAAGACGCAGTGACGTTCTACCCCAAAAAGCCAAGCAGGGTTAAAAGCGAACGACCGTGCATTTTATAACCCGACCTACAGCCGTCACTCCGAATTTTGCTGCAAAGCCCACATGCGTGCATAAGCCCCACCCAGGGCCAACAACTCGGCATGCGTGC